>CALVQN010000051.1 GCA_944358135.1 uncultured Bacilli bacterium | reverse complement strand
AATCTTTGTTTACTAATAGCAAAAAAGAAGCATTATTTGCTTCCTGATACTACTAAAGTATTTCCTAATGATTCTGCGATAGTAATCATTTCTTCTGTAGATAAATCATTGCTTGTTAAATAATAAGAAACGTTATCACTTGTCCAATACATAGAATTGGCGCTTTTGGCAGCTATTGTATCACTTAACATGATCGGATCTCCATAAACAGGAATAATTTCAAATTCACTGGCTACTGTTGCTACTTCTTCAATTAATACAAAGTTTTTATCTCCTGCAAATGTTAAAATCATTCTATTTCCTTCATCTGTATCTATTTCTTCGCTATTTGATAAATAAGTTTCGCTTGGAATGTATAAAGGATAAATAATGCTATCTAAAATATTGCTTGATTTGGTATCACAGTCTTCGTTTTCGCAGGTATTATTTTCTCCTGTGCTACTTGTATTTCCATTTTCTTGAGAGTTATTATTTTCTTCTGATGTTGTGTTGTTGTTTGTTTGTGGATTTGTAGTAGTATTGCTTTCTTTATTCTCTTCATTTTGTGCATTCATGTCAATTAAATCTTCAAGTAAAAAATCTTCTTCATTTAATCCTGATTTTAGATCAATACTTGAGAAAGCTACTTTTATATTTACTATATCTTCATTATCATATACTTCTACTTGTTCTATGTTCATATCTTTATCAAAATAAATTTTTTGATATGTTAAACTAGAATTATTTGGATAATTTACAGTAGTGGTAATGATATAATTGTCATCCTTCTGTTCAAGTGTCATGTTTTCATCATTCTTTATATCATTTAATAAAGAAGATAAAATGTAGGATTGGCTACTGTTACTTGGCCATTCACTTTGAAATTTAAAACTTTTGTTTAATGTTGGCGTTACCACATATACGCCATCACTGTTCTTTAAGATTATTTGTTCGTGATTATTAGTTTGATTTACTAATGTAACTTTGTAATAATCTCCTTTTAAATAGTTTGCTTCTATGCTATAAGTAAATGTTTCTTCATTACTTAATATTTCCATGTTTCCTTTTAATGTATATGATTTGGAGTTTTCTACATTTTTTTCAAATTTAGCAATTAAATCTTCTTCAGACTCTTTACCGCAACCTGTAATGAATAACATTAATCCCATCGCTAGAATTACTAACTTTTTCATATAACACACCCTTCTCTAATTAAACTATATTGTTAATGATTAAAATTATGAAAATATTTTTAAATAAATTTTGTGTATATTTTTTTATAACTCATTCATAATAATAGCAAAGGGTGTGATTAAATGGAAACATTACAAAAAATAGCATTAATATTTACGATTATTGGAGCGATTAACTGGGGTCTAATTGGATTTTTTGATTTTAACTTAGTTACAAGCCTATTTCAAGATTCTAGTGTAATTACCAGAATTATTTATGCTATTGTAGGTGTTTGTGGAATTATTAATATTTTCTTATTATTTTCCCATATTGAAAAAGACCCTAGGTAATTCTAAAGGTCTAATTTCTTTAGTAAGTTTTTGGAATGAGCAACAGTTAAATAGCCCATATAACTTGCTTTTACTTGATTGTAGTTGGGTGCGTTTATTTTCTTTAATTTACGCATCTTTTTTTTAATTCTTCTTTTTGTTCCTGAATTTATTTTGATGATTAATCGTTTTCCTTTTAAGAAAAAATAGTAGCCTCATAATTTGCTTCCTCTTTTTTTACTTTTATTTCAATTGCACTCATTAAATTATGTAACATATTAGAAATTAAAATGTTGCTTTTTGCTTCTTTTAAAATATTAGTATAAGCATTAGCGTTTTTAGACTCTAGAATATAAGCATAATCATCAATAACTTCAATTAAATTTATGTTATTTCGATTTAAGACACTTTTTACTTTAGCTTTAGCATTTAATGGAAATCCTATTTTATTCTCTCTTATTTGATAGCCAAATAGATAATTTAGTATGTATGTGTCGTCACAAAAAGTATAGTAAAAATTTCCAGATTTAATAATTACTACATGGTCTTTGTACATCTCTTTAAATTTTAGATATTTGTCAATAGTCTTCATAATAGTCCCTTTCTACATTCGTAGTTAAGATTATTACTGCTCATCATAACTAAAATAAAAAATACACAAAAATATGTTTTAATTATCATACTTTTATATATTATAAATATATATTAGATGTCGACTTTTGTCAATAGAAAACGTTTACTATTAGCAAATTTTTTTATCAAAAAATGATTAAATGTCAATATAATTGAAAAAGGATAACTTCTTGTTACCTTTTTCTAGTTTCTTCAATAAACTTTAGAGCATCTTCTTTGGTTTCTGCAGTAGCTAAAAATAAATTTTTGTGACAAAACTTGGCTGTTTTGATTCCACTTATTTTTTGTAATTCTTCATCACGTAGGCCAGCCCATTCTTGTCTAAATTTTACCTTAGGAGTAAAGCCCTTATATTTGATTGGGATGGTATGGGCGGCATACCCTCCGCGGTTTGATGGATAAACTGCAAATTCAACATCTAAATCTAATTTAAACACTGCATACTCATAAGGGATATACTCCTTTAATATTAAAATCTTATCTTTTATTTCTTCTTTAGAAATTATATCCAATGCTTTTGCTTTACTAATCGCATCTTCTAATATTTGTTCAAATATTATATTAGCAAAATGACAAGCTTTTAGAAAGCATTTATCTTCATCTTTATTTTCTCCTAATTTAGGTCTAAATTGTTCAATTAATGATGCTAAAGTGTAAATATTAAAAGGTGAATCTAAGCTATATTCGCCATTGTCAAATGCATCAATTTGTATTACTAATAATTCGTCAAAAATTTCATATACTTTCTCTGGATCTTTAACATTCATCTTTTTTAAATACTTTAGTCCAAAAGATTTCCATAAAAGGCCGAAGCTGCAATAATGAATACCATTTTCTCTTTTTTCATCATATGTAGCTCCGTGATGGTCAAATTTACCTAATCCTATATCGTAAGCTAGTTTTGTTCCATCATCTTGATATTCTTTTAAACGTATTACTGTTATATCCTTATTTAATTTTTCTAAAAAAACTGTGGAAAAGACATCATCAGCATGAAAATTTCCTGCATGTGTTATAAACTTTGCCTTATTTATATCTTTTGTTAGATAAATCATCTTTTTCTTTCTTCCTCTCTGGATACTTTTAAGTCTATTAAAGTGTTCATTAATAATACAAATATCTTTTGATAATCTATATCTGTACTTGTATTTATAGAAACTATTTTATTTGTTTCTATGTCATATGAAAGTTTAGGCTCTTTATTTTTGCCAAATAGCCACCATTCTATTCTTCCTCCTTGCATTATAGATAAACTGTTTATTAGATAATTAATTATTTCCATTACGCTTTCTTCACTTGCTTGTTCTTTGTACATTGTAAATAAAGTAAAAATATCACTTTCATTTTTTTCTGTTTCTAGTTCATTAAAAAAATAATCTTCTATAACTGTGATTAAATCTTCTGATTTCACTTCATCAAAATTGAAATAACCTCTTTTAATTAATTGATAATTTATATAATCTTTAAAAGAATTGTTCATCTTACTTCCTCCTTATTGCTATTATATATTAGTTACTATTTTTCTGCAAGAAAAAAGTCTCAGAATTAGAGACTATCTGCTTTTATACACAAGTATTTGTTCTGGTAAAAGATATATTGTTTGATTATATCTTAATATATTTTCTGGTGTAGTTTTAAAAGCTGTAGAAACTCCTGAAAGAGTATCTCCTTCTGCTGTAATATAATAGCTGTATCCACTTTTTGGTATTAATAATTCTTGATTTGGATAAATATATTCATTATCTTTAATTCCATTTATCGCTGCAAGTAATTTGGGATTAATATTGTATTTCTTGGCAATCTCATATAGATTATCCCCTTTTTCTATTGTATAGTAGGTAAAATAACTGTTGTTATTGTTCAAATTATCACTCCTCATCTATTTATAGGATATGACAAAAGCACAATTTGGTTAATCTATATAGATCATATTTTTATAATTAAAATTCCACTCAAAATTTGTTAATAGTCGGATACTACCTTTAAGCGGTTCAAAAGCATAAACTGTATCTGTTTTTAAATAAAATATTACATTATCTTTTATACGAATAATATCAGTTACATCTGTATCAATTAACACAAGAATATCTTTGTCTTGATAATTTAAAAATAAATTACCATCTTTTAAAGAGTAGTTGTAATTTGTTTGATAAGTAAAGACTTTATTTTGATTAATTAATGTTTTTATTCCTACTTTTTCCCATTCATTATCATTAAGCATTTTGGCATTTATTTTGTCTAATTTCCCGTTTTTAGCATTAAATTCATACATGACTTCTTCTTTATTATCAACTATATATAATTTATTTTTTTCATAACCAGGAAAGTAACTATCAAAATAAATATCGCGATCTAATTCATATTCTTTTAAATTACCATTTTTTAGTGCAATGCGATAAAATTTATTGAAAGTATATTCATTATCATAATCTGCAATTAATAAATAATCAGATGTATAAGCAACAATCGTTATATTATATAGCTCTTGATTAAATAAATTAATTTCTTTTTCATTATCTTCATTAATATAATAAAAGCCATTATAGTTCCATAATAAATAAGTATAATCTCGATTATATATATGAATATCTTCATATGTGTCGTTAAGTTCTGTTCTAGTTTCTAAATACTTTTCTGGTATTTTTTCTTTTAAGTTACTATTTACTTGTTGATAGTAAATAATTTCACCATTATCATAACATAATGGAATGAATTCAATTGTTTTTCCACTAGGAATAATGCAAAAATTTTCTCCATCTTCTAAAATATCTATTTTTTCAATAAAACTTCTTTCGTGTTTATAATTACTTTCATATAAATAATCTAATGTAACATCATTGTGTGTTAAAGTAAAATAGTAGTAATCTTTTTCTTTGTTGTAAGATTCAACAATTTTTACGTCATTTACGTTATACTCCTTGCTGTAATTTACTGGTCTAAAAAAGAAAAATATAAAAATAATAAATAAAACAATAATTGTAAGTTGAAAAATCTTTAATTTTTTCATATAACTCCTTAGTCTTTATTTATTGTTTGTCCATATTTTTTCTTTTCTTCCATCATAAATTCTGATATTTCTGTTTCTATTTCTCTTAAAGAATCTTTAGATAAATTGGTAATTACTACCTCTTCTTTAACTGTATCAATTGTAATTTTCCCCCATATTAAACCAGAATATACCTGCATATCATTATATAAATCTGGAGTAATGCTACTTAAAAAATAGCCCCATATTACTCTTTTTTGGCCAATTAATATTCTTTTATTTGTAATGGCAATAACAGCGGTAGAAGTTAAGTCATACCACTTATCATTTTTTTGGCCAGCAAAGGCATAACGTACAGTTTCTCCTGGATTTAAATGTTCTTCAATAACAGCACTATGCTTTTTGAGTCTCCACCATGTCACTCCTCCTGGAAATTTCTTTTTATATAGTTTAACATGATCAAATACTTGTCCCATACTTATCACCACATATCCATTTTATAATAAAATCTATGTTTTGACAAGGTTTATTTGGTTAAAAGAAAAAAGCACTTAGTAGTGCTTAATCTATATTAATGATTTTTTTAGATATGTTTTCATCTTTCTTAGGAGCGGTTACTCTTAAAGTTCCATCTTTAAATTCAGCTTTGATGTTTTCTTCTTCAATATCTCCAAGATAGAATGAACGTGATACTTTGCCATAAAATCTTTCACGACGAATATATTTTTTATCTTCTTTTTCTTCTTTTTCATCTCTCTTTTCAGCACTAATTGTTAATGTGCCTTTATTAAATTCGATATCAATATCATCCTTCGTAAATCCAGGCATATCTAGTTCTAAATTATAGTTTCCATCTTTCTCATAAATATCACATTTCATCTTTGGAGTATCACTTTCTAAGAAACTATCAAACATATCATCTAAAAACATTTTTCTTGGTAACATCATAACCATCTTCCTTTCACAATTATAATATACCACTTTTATTAGCACTTGTCAAGCTTAAGTGCTAACTATTTTTATTATATGTAAAAACATGTAAATTATGCAAAAAAGTAGGATTTTTCCTACTCTTCTTTCTTTTTAAATAAATCTAATATTTCTGTTGCTTTTGTATATAACATAATGGAGTTGCAAATCTCAAGAATACTAGCAAGAATAATAAATATACCTGTTACTTCTACAATATCCATAGATGCCATTGGATTAATTATAATGAAGACTCCAAAAATTAATAGAATGATGGCAATTACTAGTACTAAAGCCCATCCATCATATTTGTACTTTCTAAGTCTTAAAGCATTAATTATTTTTCTTATTCCTATAATGACTAAGTAAATTCCTAAAGCAAATGTTAATATTTTAGTGATTTCAAATGGATTGATCATTACTAGTAAACCTGCAATTATTGCAAGTATTCCCCATAAAACATTTAGGCTAAATAGAGGATTATTGTCTCTTATAATAAATTCATAAATAGCATATACTCCAAATATCATTAAATAAATTCCTAAAATGATTCCTGCTAATTCTAATGCAATGTAAGGTTCAAGGTAAATATAAATTCCAAAAATTAAAAATAAAATATTTAGAATAATACTCCCTATTAATATCTTACTAAAATTTAACTTGATTCTTTCTAATAATGTTTTTTCTTTTTTCTTTGCCATAAGTTCCTCCTATATATAATTATACTATATTTTTTTTCGTAGTCAATCAAATTCTGGACATAATCTTAGGAATGTGCTATAATATTTTATTGTTTTTAAGGGGGTGTTTGCATGCATATCAAAGAGCTTTCTTTAGATGAATTTGATAGATTTTCGAAAAATTTTCCTATTAGTTCTTATTACCAAAGTTCTAGTTATGCTCTTTTTATGACTGAATTTGGTTATGATTACGAACTTATTGGTTATGTCGATGAACTTGGTGTTATTAAAGCTGCTGCACTTATTTTAATTAAGAAGATTGGTTTTTATAAATATGGATATTCTCCTAAAGGGTTTTTAGTTGATTATTTTGATCATGATTTATTAACTAAATTTGTAGAAGCAATTAAAGAGTATTATAGTAAAAGATTAGTTTTTATAAAAATAAATCCCGAGATTGCTATTGGAGAAATTGATCCTATTACTAAACTTACTAATTATAATCAAAATATTATTGTTCGTGATTATTTAAAAGAATTAGGATTTTCGAAACTTAAAGATAATAAATATTTTGAAAGTTTATTTCCACGTTTTAATGGTATTTTAAATTTACAAGAATATTCATTTGATCATCTTACTAAAAATACAAAAAACAAAATTAGAAAAGGTATGAAAAAAGGACTTGTTTTTGAAAAAGCTGATCGTAGTGGTTTAGATGTATTATTTAATTTTATTCAATATAAAAAAATGGTTGTTCCTTTTTATTATAAAAGTTACTACAATGTTTTTGAAAGAACTAATGCCGCTGATTTGTTCTTAATTAAAATTGATTATCAGCAATACCTTCTAAATAGTAAACAACTTTATGATCAAGAACTAGAGCGTAATAATGAAATCTCTAAAAAATTAATTAGTAGTTCTAATGATAACTATATTAAAGAAAAAATGAATTCTGATCGTATTCTTTTATCTTATAAAAATGATATTGAAATTGCTACTAAAGGTCTTAGGGAGCAAAAAGTAACTTATATTGCTGGTGCTTTTGTTATTCGCTACCTTAATCGTATACACATCGTTATAAGTGGCTATGATAAAAAATTTAAACATTTTGATCCAAATTATTATTTGCACTATCAAATTTTAGAGTATTATAAGAATCAATTTAAATTTGTTGATTTAAATGGGATGACTGGTGATTTTACTGATAATAATCCATATCTTGGTCTAAATAGATTTAAAATGGGATTTAAACCACATATTTATGAATTCATTGGAGAATTTGATTTAATATTCCAAGAAAAAACTTATAAATATTTAATAAAAAAAGGATTATTAGCTAAAGAATTTAATAAAAAGACGAAAGAAGTTTAATTATTCTTCTTTCGTTTTTGTTTATTTTCTTTTTTAGATTTATTTTTTCTTTTTTCTACTACTTTTATTATTGGTTCTTTATAATACTCTTTTTTACCATTGTTTTCACTTAATAATTTGCGCTTTATAGCTTCTTTTCTTTTTTTCTCTTCTGCTTCTTTTTTTGGATTTTTTTTCTTATTATTTGTTATTTTATTTGCATTATCTTTAATTGTTGATAATCTAGTTAATTTCATAATGTCTCTTGCTATAATAACCAAAGCTGGTATTAAAATACATAGTAACCATCCTGCTCCTGATGCTAAAAAACGTTGTATGTGTCCAAGACCTGGTATTCTTATAATTACTTTTCCTATTACGTTATCAAATTTTGCACATGCAGCATCTTCAACGTTGTTTGCATCTCCTTTGGTAACATAGCATACTTCACCATTTTCATCTTTAGTAATTTCTTTAATTCTATGGGTAATTGTTAAATTTGGACTTAATGGACTAGTTGATCTAAATGTAATAACATCTCCTACTTTTAATTCATTGGGATCATCTACACGAATATTAATTACAGCATCATAGACATTAATATTTGGCACCATGGAACCAGTAGCTATTGTATAAATAGAAAATTTAGGTTCATAACCTGTTCCTTTACTAACATAAATTTTGTTAGCTATGTAATAGTATAAAAGAAATATTGCTATTAATAAAAGTATAACAAAAAGAGCCCAAGACAATATTTTGAAAATGATGTGGATAATTGAGCGCCATGAAATTTTACTGTCTTTCATTTTGAGCCCCTCCTATTCTATTATATATTATAGCTTATTCATTCTTAAAATACAAGATTATTTCAATAAAAATTATGATAAAGAAAAAAGATCCTTTTGGATCTTTAACCTATTGCATATGCTAGAATTTCTACTGTTCCACTATAGGTTCTACCTTGATCATAATTTTGTTCTGAACCTATTTCAATAAAGCGATAATTTAGTGAGAAAGTAGCTGATTCTCCTGGAGCTATTACAAGTTCATGAGCAATCGTTGTATCTGTTCTTACAGCTGGTCTTTCACTTACAATAGTTCTGCCATCTTTTACTAAGCTATAAACAAAGTTATCACTTGTAAAGTCATTTATGACATTAATTAGATTTACAT
>CALVQN010000050.1 GCA_944358135.1 uncultured Bacilli bacterium | reverse complement strand
GTTTTAGATCTATGTCATCTTAAATGGTATTAAAACTCATCAACCGTTGGATAAGTCTTATCAAAGTTTTAGATCTATGTCATCTTAAATGGTATTAAAACCTATAAATTTAATACTTCATCAAAACTTCTGTTTTAGATCTATGTCATCTTAAATGGTATTAAAACTTGGAAATATTGAAGGGAATAAGGTTTTTAGTTTTAGATCTATGTCATCTTAAATGGTATTAAAACAAATATATCAGCATAGTTTAATACCTAATCGTTTTAGATCTATGTCATCTTAAATGGTATTAAAACAGTATAGCATAACCGTCTGAACCAATACCAGTTTTAGATCTATGTCATCTTAAATGGTATTAAAACTATACGCAAATTGTTCTGTTACTTCCTTTTGTTTTAGATCTATGTCATCTTAAATGGTATTAAAACTTAAAAAATAGTCCAATATCATCAAGTTCTGTTTTAGATCTATGTCATCTTAAATGGTATTAAAACAATTAAATTACTTTTTAAAGCAAATTTCTTGTTTTAGATCTATGTCATCTTAAATGGTATTAAAACCATATGTTCGATTATTATATTTACACGTGGGTTTTAGATCTATGTCATCTTAAATGGTATTAAAACTCATCTTCTATGTTTGGAGGAGAGGTAGTAGTTTTAGATCTATGTCATCTTAAATGGTATTAAAACGTAAATAATGAAGTAACACTTTACAGCTATGTTTTAGATCTATGTCATCTTAAATGGTATTAAAACTTGTATATTAATGTATCTATATTAATAAATGTTTTAGATCTATGTCATCTTAAATGGTATTAAAACTACACTCTTATTATATAGTATATGTTTTGCGTTTTAGATCTATGTCATCTTAAATGGTATTAAAACATTTTTAGTTTTTATTTCAACTCCTAGCTGGTTTTAGATCTATGTCATCTTAAATGGTATTAAAACAAAGAGGTTGCTGGATGGCTTGGTGTAACAGTTTTAGATCTATGTCATCTTAAATGGTATTAAAACAAGGCTATACTGTTCAAAAGAAAGTGATTGGTTTTAGATCTATGTCATCTTAAATGGTATTAAAACAATCAATTTTATTGATATCATACGTTTTTTGTTTTAGATCTATGTCATCTTAAATGGTATTAAAACTAATTCTTTATAGCCATGTTCTGGTTTACCGTTTTAGATCTATGTCATCTTAAATGGTATTAAAACATGACATTATATGTCAAGGCGGGGCAACACGTTTTAGATCTATGTCATCTTAAATGGTATTAAAACATGATAACATTATACCAAAGAAAAAGGTAGGTTTTAGATCTATGTCATCTTAAATGGTATTAAAACACTACTTTAAAGCATATCAAGGAGTTCTTAGTTTTAGATCTATGTCATCTTAAATGGTATTAAAACTATCCACTTTGCCATCAATCTAAAAATAGTGTTTTAGATCTATGTCATCTTAAATGGTATTAAAACAACATATATAGTCGATGATAATTTTCCTATGTTTTAGATCTATGTCATCTTAAATGGTATTAAAACAGAAAAAGCTCACGTTGATCTAGATTATGTGTTTTAGATCTATGTCATCTTAAATGGTATTAAAACGAGCTACACTTGACAGGACTTTACAACCTAGTTTTAGATCTATGTCATCTTAAATGGTATTAAAACGGTTGTTGAGCTAGTGCGGTCATTTAGCGTGTTTTAGATCTATGTCATCTTAAATGGTATTAAAACTTATCATGAGAATTTTATATATCCATTCGAGTTTTAGATCTATGTCATCTTAAATGGTATTAAAACAATATTATACTCTATTATATCCCACTCTTCGTTTTAGATCTATGTCATCTTAAATGGTATTAAAACAGGTGATACGATCGGCTATATGGGTGCAACGTTTTAGATCTATGTTATAAAAACCTCTACTATTACCAAACTAATATTAGAGGTTTTTGATATGACTAAATTAAGTGAATATAATAAGAAAAGAAATTTCAATAAAACAAAAGAACCAATAGGTAAAAATAGTAAAAGGGTAAATAAACTAAGATTTTGCGTTCAACATCATATAGCGAGAAAAGACCATTATGATTTACGTTTAGAATGGAATGGAGTATTAATTAGTTGGGCAGTACCAAAAGGTCCATCTTACAATCCTAAAGATAAAAGACTAGCTATTATGGTTGAGGATCACCCCATAGATTATCACAATTTTGAAGGAACTATTCCCAAAGGAGAATATGGTGGAGGAACCGTTATGCTTTGGGATAAAGGTTATTGGGAACCGATAAAAGGAAATAAGCCAGACTTCAAAGAGGGACCAGTAAAATTTATTTTAAAAGGAAAAAGATTAAAAGGAATGTGGACTTTAGTTAAACTTAAAAGTGATAATAACTGGTTACTAATAAAAGATGAAGATGAATATCATTTATATGATGATATAAATGAATTTAATACTAGTATTAAAACAGATAGAACAATGGAAGAAATAGCAAATAACATCAAGAAAATAGAAATAACTAGTCCTGATAAAATAATATACAAAAATCCTAAAGTAACCAAAATGGATATCATAAATTATTATCAAAAAGTAGCAAAACATATGTTACCATTTATTCAAAATAGATTATTTAGTACTATTCGCTATCCAAATGGAGCAAATGGTGATAAATTTTATAAAAAACATTTTGAAAACATTCACAAATTTTTAGGTAAGAAAAAAATAAATAGCAAATCTGATCATCAAAATGATTATTATTACATAAAAGATATTAATGGGTTAATTAGCGAAGTGCAAATGAATAGCTATGAATTTCATATTTGGGGTTGTCATGAGAGTGATCTGCGTCATGCTGATATGTTAGTGTTTGACTTAGATCCAGATGAATATTTAAGTCTAGCTAAGCTAAGAGAAGGAGTAAAAGATTTAAAAAGTATATTAGACGAATATAAATTAGAATCTTTCTTAAAAACCAGTGGAGGAAAAGGATATCACATCGTAGTTCCACTAAAGGGGAAAGTAACCTGGAAAAATGCAAGAAAAATAGCAAAGAATATTGCCAAACTTATGGAAACCAAATGGCCAGATAAATACACTAGTAACATGAAAAAAGAAAGAAGAAAGGGGAAAATATTTATTGATTGGGTAAGAAATACCAAAGGAGCAACAAGTGTAGCACCTTACTCCCTTAGAGTAAGAAAAAAACTTACGGTATCTATGCCTATATCATGGAATGAACTAGATAAAATTAAACCCGATGAAATCACAATAGAACAAGCTTTAAAAAGAATAAAAAGAAGAGATCCATGGGAAAATTTAAAAAGCATATAAAATAGATTGTAATAAAGTATAATTAGTATTATAATAACTTCGGGTGTGGGTTATGAAAAATAAAAGCAAAAAGAAAATATGGATTATTGTAGGAGTTGCTTTAGCAATTATAATTATTGGCTCCGTTAACAATGAGACGTTACAAGGCAATAATAACAAGGTACAAAATAATAATAAAGAAGATTCAACTGAGCCATTAATTAATCAAGACGAAAATAATTCGAATCAAAATAAAGAAGAAAAAATTCCGACATGTGATGGAACTACCATTACTAATGATTGTGAAGTAGACGGAATAATTTACTCAATTTATAAATATTATCCTGCAGAAGAAGAAAAATATCATTTTGAAACAATTACAACATATGAACGTCAAGTAATTGGTTATTGCACTTTATGTAATGATGGAACTTATAGTCCTACATGTGCAACAGGAAGAGGCGCATGTTCTCACCATGGAGGAGTTAAAGAGTGGAACGCACCTGTCTATAATGAAGTACCAAAAACAGAAGAAAAGAAAATAATTGATTCTCCTGCGTTGCCAGAACGTTGGGAAAAAGTAGTAAAAGAAGACTAATAATAGTAAGTGTAAATGAATTCTATTGTTTTCCAAGAAAAATTGTGTTATACTATACATGTTTTAAAAAAGGAATGATGTATATGTTAGAAATAATTTTATTAATTGTATCTGTATTACTAATTGTAATCGTATTATTACAAGGAAATAAAGCAAGTGATGCTGGTCAAATAATCACTGGTGGCAATGATGTTTTATTTCAAAATATGAAAGAAAGAGGATTTGAACTATTTATTAGTAGACTAACACTAATATTAGGAATTCTGTTCTTTGCCATATCTTTAATCTTATTTTTAAGATAAGCAACAAACGTTGCTTTTTTAATACAAGGAGTTTTAATGAAATTTATTGATTATATAAAAACTTTTGATATGGATTTAATTATTCAAGGAAGGACATACCCATCTTATTTAATAGACTATAAAGAGTCATACGAAGAGCCAAAACAATATGTCCATATTTTTTACGTGGAAAATACTGAAGATTGGGAAGAGGAAGAAGTATGTATTACTAATAATGGAGAAGAAATATATGATGCCACATGTACTTGTAGTAAATATAAAAGAATAGGTAAATGCAAACATATAACTGCCTGCCTTTTTGATTATCATTATGCCATTATAAAATGTAAAATAAAAGATCTATATCAAGAAACTAAAGACATACTAAACTTATTTTATGAACCAACTGACAAAAGCGTAATAAAAGAAAAAATGAACTTACTTTTAAATATCACCTTTTATGATAACTTAATCCAATTTAGATTAAATATAGGAACAAATAAATTATATGTTTTAAACAACAAATCAAAGTTTGACAAATTTTTAAATGCTTACTTTAATGGTGGAGATGATACCCTAGGAACAAAATTAACTTATAACAAAGACAAATATTATTTTGATGAAGAAGATACCAAGATCATTAATTATTTAGCAAATTATGAAAAGACAAGTACTCACTATTATTATGAAGATCCTTTTAATTTAAGTGAAAGAGACTTTGATTATTTAGTTCACAACATAGATAAAGCTAAATTAACTATTAACCGAGAAGCAATAAGAGAAATAATTGAGGATATTCCCACCAAATTTAATTTAACTCACCAAGGAAAAGACTTTCTACTAACAATTGAAGACTTAGAAAATTATGTTATATTAACTGACAGCTGTAAATACATATTATATAAAAACAATTTATATATTGTTCCTGAAAACTATCGTAAGCTATTGCAAGCTTTACGTAACCGAGAAATTAATACACTATTATTTTCTAAAAACAGCATTGAAAAGTTTAACAAAGGTGTATTAAAAGTAATCAATGATAAATTAGATATAGATGAAAAAATTACAGAAATTGAAAAGATTACCAAACCAAAAGTTAAAATATATTTAGATATTTTAAGAGATAAACTTACCTGTGAAGTAAAACTAATTTACAATAGTACTGAAATAAATTTACTAAGTAACGATTCTAGTATCTCTCGAGATGATGATTATGAAGGAGAAATCACTGAAGATTTAATTAATGCCAGATTTAATATAAATAAAGATAAATTTATCATAGATGATCTTGATGCTATGGGGTATTTCCTAGAGAATAATTTAGAAAAACTAGGAGAGAAATACGAAGTATATACTAGTAAAAAGTTAGATAAGATTAATCTAATTAAGAAAACGAAGATAACAAAAGACTTCAGTATTGGTGTAGGGGGAATTATGTCTTTTAATTTTTCTTTAGACAACATTAATTCTGATGAATTAAAAGATATTTTAGCATCCCTAAAAAGCAAGAAAACATATCATCGGTTAAAAAATGGTAATTTAATTAATTTAGAAGAAAACAGCGAATTAAGAGAATTCGGTTCTTTAGTAGATGATTTAGAGCTAGATCATAACCATTTAGAAGAAAGTATGGAAATACCTAAATATCGAGCGATATACATAGACTCACTAAAAGAAAATAAATACCATGATATTAAAACAAATAATCTATTTGATGAATTTATTACCAATTTTAATAAATATAAACAAGTAAAAATTAAGTTTTCTAAATCTGATGAAGAGACTTTAAGAGATTATCAAAAGATTGGTGTAAAGTGGTTATATACATTATATAAATGTGATCTAGGAGGAATTCTGGCCGATGAAATGGGACTTGGAAAAAGTATTCAAGCAATCTGTTTTATTAAAGAAGTATTAAAAGAGAAAAAAGATGCTCAATTTTTAATTGTATGTCCAACTTCATTAGTATACAACTGGGAAAAAGAATTTGCGAAATTTGGTGAAGGAATAAAAGTAAAAACAGTAAGTGATGCCAAAAAGAAAAGAGAAGAAGCATTACAAGATAAGGAAATTAGTGTTTTTATTACTTCTTATGGACTACTTAGAAATGACTTGGAAATTTATAAAGAAATGAATTTTGAAATATGTATAGTAGATGAAGCACAGTATATGAAAAACTATCAAGCAAGAATGACTAAAGCACTAAAAAGTATTTATGCTCATACCAAAATAGCTTTAACAGGAACACCTTTAGAAAATTCTGTAACAGAGCTTTGGAGTATTTTTGACTTTTTAATGCCAGGATATTTAAACAATGTAGAAAAATTTAGAGAAAAATATCATATAAGTGATGTAAAAGAGGAAGATCTAGAACGCTTAGCAAGTCTAAATTATCAAATTAAACCATTTATATTAAGAAGAAAGAAACAAGATGTATATAAAGATTTACCAGATAAAATAGAAAACAATATTTACCTAGACTTACCAGAAAGCCAAAAGAAGTTATATGTGAGTGTTCTAAAGGAAACAGAAGAAGAAATAGAAAGTATTATTGCCACCAAAGGATTCGCTGCTTCCCGTTTTAAAATCTTGCAATTATTAACAAAACTTAGACAAATATGTATTGATCCTCATGTATTATATGAAAATTATGAAGGAGAAAGCATAAAAACAGAGAAAGTAATAGAAATGATTAAAGATTATGTAAAAGAACATCATAAGATATTAATCTTCTCAAGCTTCAAAAGAGTATTAGATTTATTAAAAGAAGAATTAACAAAGGAAAAGATTAGTTTTTATAGTATTGATGGTGGTGTAAAGGGAAAAGATAGATTACCATTAATTGATAAATTTAACAGTGATAATACCAGTTGTTTCCTTCTAACATTAAAATCAGGTGGAACGGGACTTAACTTAACTAGTGCTGATATAGTAATTCACCTAGATATTTGGTGGAATCCTCAAGCTGAAAATCAAGCGACAGATAGAGCACATCGTATTGGTCAAACTAAGAAAGTAATGGTAAACAAGTTAATTACTAAGGGAACAATAGAAGAACGTATTTTAGAACTACAAACCAAGAAGAAAATATTAAGTGATAATTTAATTGAAGGAAAAGAGACTGCAACTCTAGAATCCTTAAGTGAAGAAGACATTAAAAACTTACTGACATATTCCAATGAATAATCAAGTAAGATGAAACTCAATGAATTTAAAGCCTACATTTTTAGCTTTAAGTTCTTTTTTTATTTTATTTTGCACTCTAAGTAAGCTCTTAACTTTCAAATCCCTTTTGGCTTTAAAAGTAAGCGTAAGTTGATAATAAGGACCATCCTTAATTATAGATACATCTACAATGTCAATAACTCTATATTTATCCACAACTTTTTTAATTTTATCTCTTACTTTTAAATCATCATAAGTAACTCCAATTAAAAGAAGAATATTATGCCTAATAGTTCGAAAGGATTGAAAGATTAACAAAAGAGCAATAAGTATACCACCTATCATATCTATTTTAGGAATAAACTGACTAAGGATAATAATAATGATTAAACCCAAAGAAGAATATGCTTCTAATTTTGATTCATAACCAGAAGCAATTAACAAATCACTACTTTTTTTCTTACCAGTTTTTAATAAATGACTAGCGCTTCCCAACTTAAGAAAAACAGCAATAAGAATAAAAAAGACAACATATATAGAAGGACGTTTATAAGAAATACTGAAACTTAAGATAATGACAAAAACTCCAATAAAAAAAGCAATCAAACCCATAAATAATTCTATCACATAAAACACTCGTCCATAACCATAAGGATGATTTTTATTTGCTCTTTTTCTTCCAACTTTAATCCCTAATATAGCAATAACATCTGTTACCAAATCACTAAGTGTATATATACCATCAATTGTAAGAGCAAAAGTATTCCATATAACTCCCCCAACTAATTTAATCATGGCAACAATTATATTAATTAAAATGCTAATTCTCAGTGCTTTTTTCTCATCCTTCATATATGATCACATTACTAGTATGTTAAATTTTACATTTTCTAAACATATCAACGAAATGACAACTCAGGTAAAAAAGACTAAACATAACACCAAAATAATGATATAATGAACAAGCGCGGAGGTATAAAATGAAAGAAGAATGGCAAAATTTTAAAAATGGTCTATGGACCAAAGAAATAAATGTAAGTGATTTTATCAAAAATAACTATCAGGCTTATGATGGTGATGAATCTTTTTTAGAAGGAACAACTGCTAAAACAAATAAAATATGGAGTAAATGCAGTGAACTTTTAAAAGAAGAATTAAAGAAAAAAGTATTAGATATAGATGTTGATCATATGTCTGGAATTAACGCTTTTGAACCAGGATATATCTGTGATGAAGATGATTGTATTGTAGGTCTTCAAACAGATAAACCATTAAAAAGAATAGTTAATCCATATGGGGGAATTCGTATGGTTCGAGAGGAATTAGAAGCTTATGGATACAAATTAAATCCTGAAGTAGACAAGTACTTTAATGAATTTAGAAAGACACATAATGATGGAGTTTTTGATGCTTATACTGACGAAATCAAAAGAGCAAGACATGCAGGATTATTAACAGGCTTGCCTGATGCTTATGGAAGAGGCCGCATCATTGGTGATTATAGACGGGTTGCTTTATATGGAATAGATTTTCTAATTGAAGAAAAGAAGAAAGATTTATCAGAACTTTTAGGTCCAATGGATCGAGAACTTATTCAGTTAAGAGAAGATGTATCCATGCAAATAAAAGCTTTAAATGAAATTAAGAAGATGGCTAGTCGTTATGGATTTGATATTAGTAAACCTGCTAAAAATAGTAAAGAAGCAGTACAGTGGACTTATTTTGCTTATCTAGCTGCTGTAAAAGAAAATAATGGTGCGGCAATGTCACTAGGTAGAGTAGATGCTTTCTTTGATATTTATTTTGAAAGAGACTTAAAAGAAGGTACAATTACTGAACAAGAAATCCAAGAGATAATAGATAATTTTGTGATCAAATTAAGACTAGTTAGACACTTAAGAACACCAGAATATGATGAATTATTCTCAGGAGATCCAACTTGGGTTACAGCATCTATTGGTGG
>CALVQN010000049.1 GCA_944358135.1 uncultured Bacilli bacterium | reverse complement strand
TGTCAAAACTTCCTATATGTTATTATTCATAATAATATTATAGGTAAATTTTAACTATATGTCAATATACTTTTGGAAGGAGAACTTCATTTTTGTTTAGTTTATTACATGGTAAAATATGGTAAATATTAGGCAAAATCTAACTATGAATGATAGTCGCTTATAAAGACATGATATACTTTTTTTAACTAAGGAGGATTAAAATGAACAGGCTAAAAGAGCTTAGAGAAGATAGAGACTTATATCAAAAAGATATTGCTAATTTAATTCATATTGATCAATCTAATTATAGTAAGTATGAACTAGAAAAAATAAATATTCCAATTGACACTTTACATTTGCTTGCTGATTATTATAATACCTCTATTGATTATATTTTATATAGAACTGATGTTAGAAAAGCTTATCCCAAAAGTATTGTTAATGAAAAAACAGCTCAAAATAATTGAACTGTTTTTTTATAAATCAAATAAACTTAATTGACTAGTTTCTGGTAAATTACCAAATATACCTAAACTTCTTAACTTATCTACAGTTGTAGCATTTACATGGCCACGCATACTAAAGTCTTCAATGCTATAAAATGGTTTGATATTTCTTTCTTCGATAATTTTAGCAGCAACACTATCCCCTAGTCCATCAAGAGTTCTAAATGGACATATTAGTGTTACTCCATCATCAGCTAGAATAAAGTTTTTACCATCACTTTTTTCAATATCAATATTGCCAAATTTGAAACCTCTAGCTGTTGCTTCTAAACTTAGTTTTAAAGTTTCAAGAACACTTGTCTCTTTGTTAGTTGCACTGTATCCTTTGCCAATAATTTCATTCATTCTAGATCTTATCGCATCATAACCTTTTACCATAGTTTCTAGTTCAAAATCATCAAATCTAGTTGAAAAATATGTAGCATAATAAACGCCTGGCATATGAACTTTGAAGTAAGCTATACGAAATGCACTCATAACATAGGCTGCAGCATGGGCTTTTGGGAACATGTATTTGATTTTTTCACATGAATTGATGTACCAGTCTGCTATACCTGCTTCCTCCATTTCAACTTTAAATTTAGCCCATCCTTCAGGATCTTTACTCGCTTTTCCTTTACGGACAAATTCCATGATTTTGAAAGCTTTAATTGGCTCCATACCATTATACATTAAATATACCATGATATCATCACGACAACCAATTACATCGCTAAATGGTACTATATTATTTCTGATTAATTCTTGAGCATTACCTAGCCATACATCGGTACCGTGAGAAAGTCCAGATATTTTAATCAACTCAGCAAAAGTTTTAGGTTTGGTATCTGTAAGCATGCCAATGGTAAATGGAGTTCCGAATTCTGGTACACCTAGTGTTCCTGTTTCATTCATAATCTCTTCTTTCGTAACGCCAAGAGGTTCTGGTGATAAAAATATTCCCATAGTCTCTTTATCATCCATTGGTACAGTTGTAACATCAATACCAGTTAAGTCTTGAATCATTCTCAGTTGTGTTGGATCAGTATGACCTAAAATATCTAGTTTTAAAACATCTTCATCAATGGCATGGTAATCAAAGTGAGTTGTACGCCATGCTGCATCAATATCTTCAGCTGGATATTGGAATGGTGTAAAATCAAAGACATCCATATATCCAGGAATAACTACTATTCCTCCTGGGTGCTGTCCCGTTGTTCTTTTAACACCAGTACATCCTTTAGCAAGTCTTTCTATTTCAGGATTATTTAAAATAATTCCCTTTTGTTCTGCATAGCCTCTAACAAAACCAAAGGCTGTTTTTTCTGCTACAGTACCAATAGTTCCAGCACGATAAACATTATCAACACCAAATAGTACTTTCGTATAATCATGAGCTGCTGCTTGGTTTAAATCAGAAAAATTAAGGTCAATATCTGGTACTTTATCGGCATTAAATCCGAGGAAGGTAGCAAATGGCATATCTTGACCGTCTTTCGTCATCATTGTTCCACACTTTGGGCAAGCAAGGTCTGGTAAGTCAAAACCACTTTTATATATACTTCCGAGAGGTGTACCATTTTCATCTTCGAAACTACTGTACTTGCATTTTTTACAACGGTAATGAGGTGGAAGTGCATTAACCTCAGTAATTCCCATCATCGTAGCAACAAAACTAGAACCTACAGAACCACGAGAACCAACTAAGAAGCCATCATCATTACTTTTCTTAACTAATTTTTGGGCAATTAAATAGATAACGTCAAATCCTCCACCAATGATACCTCCTAAAGATTTTTTTACTTTTTTATCTATATCAGCGATGGGATCAGCTTCTTTTAATGCTTTTAATTCAGTTTCTAATGATTCTTTTTCTTCCTCTTTAGCATTTGCTAGTTTTTCTTCTAATTCTTTAATTTTATCCTCTTGTTCTTTTGTTAGTTTTAGAATCAATTCTTCTTTTACTACTCTTTTTACTTCATCAAATCCTTTTAAAATAGTTTCATGAAGAATACTAAAGGCTTTAGTAGTTAATTCCTCCCCTGTTAAGTTTTCTTCTCTTTCGAGTTTCCTTTTGATACTTTCTAGTACACTATCTCCATATAGCTCTTTTGATATACGTTCTTCGATGTTTTGAGGGAGTGGGTCTCCATACCATAGAGCAGCTTTTTTGTAAACCATATCGGTAACAGTTTCCACTGAATTTTCAATTCTAGGGGAGAATGGTACTCCACCAGTTTGAATAATTACTTCTACTTCTTCAATCATATCCGCTATTTTATTTGTGTTTTCTACAACAATTTCATAAGCTAAATCTTTATCCAAGAAAGAGAATTCTTCTAACATTTCTTTAGTTGTACGAATATGCATATCTGGTTGTTCTATTCCCCTCTTATTTAAAGGATGAAGTTTACCATTTGATTTTTGGGCAATAATAATATCTCTATAGATTTTATCTTTTGGTGTTAAATAATGAGCATCACTAGTTGCTACAACTATTTTTCCAGCATCTTTTGCTACTCTAATAATCTTTTTTATGTGTTCTTGTAAGTCTATTACTGTTTTAAAGCCACTAGACTCCATTTGTAATAAATGCTTCATGGCACTTATTGGTTGAACTTCTATATAATCATAAAATTGCATTAAGTTTGCTAGTTCTTCATCATCTTTAGTTTTTGCTTCTTCAAATATTTCGCCATTGATACATCCACTACCAATTAAAAGTCCTTCTCTAAGTTTTTTTAACTCTCCTCTTGGTAATTTCGGTTCACTATTTCTAAATAAATAAGTGGTGTTGGCATAACTAATAATTTTAAATAAATTTTTTAAACCAACTTTATTTTTTACTAAACAGCATAAATGAAATGGGAATGAAAATTTAATTAATTCACTTGTATCTACAGAATTAAATAACTTAGTTGTTGTTTCAATATTTCTTGAATCTAATTCTTCACACATTTTATGGAAAGCATGAGCAGTTCCCTCTGCATCGTAATCTGCTCTATGGTGAGCATCTTCATCCCATTCGATTTTATATCTTCTAACTAAAGTAGTTAATTTATGATTAGGCCATTCGGGATGTAACATCCGAGCCATACTCATTGTGTCTAAAACGGTGTTTTTAAACTCTCCAAGATCGTATTTTCCGCAAGCAGCACTAATAAAACCAATATCGAATTTGGCATTATGAGCAACCATAGGAAGATCACCAGTCCACTCTAAGAATCTTTTGGTTACTTCTTCTTCAGAATCATGACCAGCTAGCATTTCATCAGTTATACAAGTTAAATCAACAATCTTTTGTGGAAGTGGTCTTTTTGGATCAATAAATTCATCAAAGCGATCAAGTATTTCTCCATCTTTGATTTTTACCGCACCAATTTCAATCATTTGGTCTGATCCTACATAAAAACCAGTTGTCTCTGTGTCAAATACAACGTACTCTTGATGTAATAGATTATATTCTTTTAAATTAAAGATAAAGTCAATATCATCATTTACAACATTTAATTCTGCTCCATATAAGACTTTAAATCTTTCATCACCTGTTTTTCCTTTGTTATAGTCAGTTACTGCATGAAATAAATCAGGATAAGACTGAACAGCGTTGTGATCAGTTACCGCAATAGCTTTATGTCCTAGTTTTAAAGCATGTTTAACTAAAGATTTTGCTTCAATTACGCCATCCATCGTACTCATCATCGTATGAGCATGTAATTCTACTCTTTTCGTCTCTTCATCATCAACTATTTTTTCTTCTTTAGAATCAATAATTTCGATATTCCATAATTGTAATACTATTTCGTGAGAATAATTGTCAAATTCGACATTTCCAGAAAATCTAAACCATTTTCCTTTTTTTACCGCTCCTTTAATTCCATTTTTAATTAAAGCAAATTCTTTTTTGTTTTTCTTAAATACCTTAGCAAGTAAACTATTCGTATTATCACTTATTTTTAGCGTCATGATATTAATCGTATCTTTTTCAAGTAATTCATCACCAAATACATAGGCTTCAACGATAATATTTTCTTCTGCTCCTAAAATATTTTCTAAAGGAGTAATACTGCCTTCTACATGATTACCTAAAATAATATTAGGATCTTCATTTTGAGCAATAATGATTTCTCTATTTTCAATTTTTTCAACATTTCTTACACTCATTGCTAAACATTTAGAATAGGAATCAAAATCAATATTACCATTTAATCTAAACCAATCATCTTCCTTAAATGTATCTTTAATACTTTTATATTCCTCTTTATCTTTTACAAATATTTTGGTTAAAAAGCTTTTGGTATTATCATTTACATTTAAGGTAATAATATTAATATTTTCTCTTTCAAGTACACTTACCGATTCTACATATCCTTCAATCGTAATATTTCTACCAACATTATTAATACTTGAAATATTTACTGGTTCTTTGGTAATTGACTTTCCTAAAACTATGCTCCCTGGAGTAAACTCTCTTACTATTTCTTTGTATTCAACTGGTGCTTGAACTTGGGCTAATTCTTCGGTTACATTCTTTCTTAATTCTTCATTTACTTTGGTTGTGATAAAATAGTCTTTTAAGCCATATAAAGATAACATTTTTCTAATATTTGCTTCTTCTTTTTTGATATTTTCTTCTTCTGATGGACTCATTACTTCAAATATAATGATATCATCGTCAATGGTTGGTTCACATTCAAGCAAACTAATTAAGGAAGGCTTCTTTTCTGTTAGTCTTTTTACAATTTCTTTTACATAATTCAAACAGTCTTCTCCACTCACTTCATCATAATTTATCGTAACATTACATTTATATTTTCCATTGATTTTATTTTCACAAGAAGAAAATAAAGTATCTATCTCTCCTATTGGTAAAACTTTAGGAGAATGAAGATATATGTTAAAACTCTCATCTTTTTTGTTTAAAACTACTTTTGCTATTTCTACTTCATCAAAAATATTATTTTCAGGCGTAAAATTAATACTTTTAAAAAATGAATATATGTCATGCATGTTTATCACCTACTACTTTCTGTAATCCATTTATATTAATTTGATAACTATCAAATCTCTTTGTTACTAAACCTTGAATAATAATTATATCTCCTTTTTTTATATTATATAAAAGATTATACCCACTTGGGAATAAGACAAATTCTCCGCTTCCTGTTTCATCACTAGCAGTAATAAAAGCCATATTGTCTCCTTTTTTCGTTTTGATTGTTCTAACTTTTTCTAGTAAAACTACACATTTTACTCTCTTATCAAAAAACTGTTTTATATTTTCTAGTTTCATAATACTTTTATCGGTATATTTACTTACTGGATGATTGGTTACATAAAAACCGAAAGATGTTAATTCTTTTTCTCTTAATATTTCTTCATCATATTCAGGATATTCCTCTAAGAGAGGCTTCATCACAAAAGATGGGTCTAAATCAGAGATTAAACTGGCATAATTTAGAGCAGCATCTAAGTTTTCCATCATGCTTTTTTTCGTTAAACAAAAACTGTCTAAAGCTCCAGCGTCGATTAGGGAAGCAATAGTTTTCTTGTTATTACTTTTACCATAAACTCTAGAAACAAAATCTAAATAGTCTTTAAATTTTCCATTTTTTCTTTCTTCTAGTATCGCACTTGATGCAGTAATACCTAAATTTTTAATACTTCCTAAAGGTAGCATTAAATAATTTTCTACGATCTTGTAAGTACTTTCTGCTTCATTAATATCAGGTTTGGCTATCTTTATTCCTACTTTCCTTGCTTCATCAATGTATTCTTTGGTTTTAATTTCACTACCTAAACTCATATTCAATAAGTTAGTGATAAAATAAATCGGGAATTTAACTTTTAAATAGGCCATTTCATAACCAATTAGAGCATAACTTACGGAATGAGCTTTATTAAAACCATAATTGGCAAATTTTAAAATTAAATCATAGATTTCTATTGCTAATGCCTTTTCATATCCTCTTGCTATGGCATTTTTAATAAAGTGTTCTTTATCTGCTAAAATTACACTTTCCTTTTTCTTGGACATTGCCCTCCTGATGTTATCAGCCTCAGCATAAGTATATCCCCCAACTTTAACTAAGATTTGCATTACTTGCTCTTGATAGACAATTACCCCGTAAGTTTCTTTTAATATCGGTTCTAAATCTGGACTTAAGTAGGTAACTTTCTCTTCTCCATGTTTTCTTCTTACAAACAGATCAATATTGTTCATTGGTCCTGGACGAAATAGTGCAACGCTTGCAACTAAATCAGAAAAACTTGTTGGTTTTAACTTTTTCATTAAGTTTTTCATACCACTACTTTCATATTGGAAAATTCCCTCAGTATCAGCATTACTAAATAATTTAAAAATACTTGGATCATTTAAATTAATTTTACTTAAATCAAGAGTTTTACCTGTATTTTCCTTAATTAAATCTAAGACACTCGCAATAATGGTTAAATTTCTTAAAGCTAAAAAATCCATTTTCAGTAATCCTAGAGGTTCTAAATACTCCATCGTAACACCCGTCATAAAAAAGTCGGTATTAAGATTTAAGGGAATTACTTCATCTAATTCTACACTTGATATAACAACACCAGCTGCATGCGTTGAGATATGTCTTTTTAAACCTTCTATTTTTAAAGCACTTTGATAAACAGATTCTAATTCTTTATTTTGATGGATAAATTCTTTAATCTCGATTCTACTCAAATTATCTTTTAAAGACGTTTTAGCATCAATTAGTCCAACAAATCTATCCATTAATTCACTATTTATATCTAGTATTCTTCCCATATCTCGTAAAGCTTGTTTGCTAGCAAGAGTACCAAAAGTCATGATTGGAGCCACATTTTTTTCTCCATATTTTTTTCTTACATAATCAATTACTTGACCCCTTTTTGTATACTCAAAGTCTATATCAATATCAGGCATACTAATCCTTTCAGGATTTAAAAACCTTTCAAATAGCAAGTTATATTTCATTGGATCCACATCTGTAATCCCAATCGAAAAACTCACTAGAGAACCTGCTGCACTACCTCTTCCTGGACCTACTAAAATATTATTTTTTTTCGCATATAAAACATAATCATAGACAATTAAAAAATAATCTACAAACCCCATTTTCTTTATTACTCCTAGTTCATAATTTAATCTTTGCAGGTAAGCATTAGGAATAACACCATTTAGTCTTTTCTTTAATCCTTTTTTAGCTAAACTATCTAAATAACTAAAAGAATCTATTTCTTTGTTATAAACAGGTATATAATATCCTTTCTTGTTTATGTCTAAGTTTATATCTTCTATAAATTTAGAAGTAGTCTCTTTATCTTCTTCTTTTACCATTAAATTTAAATATTCATGTTCATGAGTATTCTCTATTTCACTTAATAAACACCCTTTATCAATTGCTTCTAAACACTTTAAATATAATGTATCACTCGCATCTAAACATTTAGCATCACGAATATATACGCATCTTTCTGTCTTTAATAATGCTTCTATTTTTTCGGTATCATTTTTATAACTTAAATATGCATTTGGAAAACTTGCCAATAAATCATAAGAATCTCTAGGTAAAACAATCTTGATATTACTTAAATATTCATTTAAATTATCAAAGTTTAATTCTTTCGTTTCTTTTAACGTATGAACTTTCAGTAAGTTTTTATATCCATCATTATTTATTGGATATAAATCTAATTCTAACCCATCAATAAATACACTTAACCCAATTATAGGTTTTAATCCATTAGCAGTCATCTTGGTAAAGAATTCCATTACCCCATATAAATTAGTATCACATATAGCACAACTAGCAATATTATGTTTTTTTAAGAATTTGATTAAAGAATCTATCTTAATTGTACTCTTAAGTAAACTGTATTCTGTAATAATTTTTAATGGTACAAACATAATATCACCCCACTATAAATATTATAGCAAAAAAGTAGACTGAACAAAAGGCTTTATTCTCTTAAATTTTTATTTTACATGAATATCACTCATGATGTTTTTAATTTATAGCTTAAAGGAATAATATCTTCACTTTCAACAAAATTAATAATAAATTTATCACTTTCTTTAGTTATAATTATCCCTATAGTTTTGTTGTGATGCGCTTCTTTTAAATGTTTATCTACTAAATTCATATAGAATTCTATTTGAGATCTATCTTCTTTTCTTAAGCTTCTAAGTTTTAACTCTAAAACAGTGTAACAATTCAGCTTTATGTTAAAAAGTAAAATATCTATGTAATAAATATGATTATTTTCTACTATTTTATATTGATGAGCTATATAAGCGAATCCACTACCAAGTTGTTTAAAAAATAAATCTAGATTAGCAAGTATACTTAATTCTAAATCTCTTTCTGTTTTAATTTCTTTATTTACTTCGATGATAATAGGATTTTTCATATCAGTAGTAATAGAATATTTCTCAGGCACTATAATATCTATCTTATCGGGTTTATTAACTAATCTTTCATAACTATTAGATTTGATTTCTTTAATTAATTCTCTTTTAGATAAATTGTTTTTTATACATAGATTAATGTAATAATTTCTTTTATTTTTATCGCCCATTGGTAATATTTTTATTATATTAGTCCAAGATATTTGGGCCAGTGGCCCAAGTATTGGAAAACATAAATAAAATTTTCTAAATCTCGATAAATTTGTATAATCATATCCTTTACCATAAAGTTCAGTTAGTTTACTAGACCATTTCTTAATTAATTCATTTCCATATTTTGCTCTTGATTCTCCGCCTTGGGCCTCAACAAGTATTTTTCCTATTGTCCAATAGGTTGTTACTAAAGTGTAATTTTCTTCTAATCTTCTTACTTGTTTTTGGATTTCATTCTTTTTAATTAAATGCTCTATTTCAGAATAATATTGTTCTTCTCTCATGCGACCTCCTGTTGTTTTAACTCATAACTTAAGAGAATAATATCTTCACTTCTAACAAAATTAACAACAAATTCATCACTTTCTTTGGTTATAATTATTCCTATTGTTTTGTTATGATGTGCTTCTTTTAAATGGTTATCTACTAATTTCATATAGAATTCTATTTGAGATCTATCTTCTTTTCTTAAGCTTCTAAGTTTTAACTCTAAAACAGTGTAACAATT
>CALVQN010000048.1 GCA_944358135.1 uncultured Bacilli bacterium | reverse complement strand
AGATTCTAGCAATTAAAAAAATCTCAAATGAGATTTTTTTAACTTGCTGTTAACATGACATCAATATCTATTTCTCTGCCATTTCTTAATACTGTTAAAGTCATTTCTTCACCGACACTATGTTTATATAAATAATATCTTAAATAAGCGTTAGATGAGATATCGTTTCCATCAACTCTTATAATAATATCTCCTACTTCTAATCCAGCTTCTTTTGCAGGACTATTATTTTCAAAGTCTGTTACAATTACTCCACTTGTTACATTAGCTTCTCTTATTATGTCGTAATATTCCCGTGAGTAATAAGCATCAGTGACATCTAACATATAAATTCCTAAATAAGGTCTTTCTACTTCTTCGCCATTTATTAATTGTTCTGCATATTCAAGAGCCGTTTCTATTGGTATAGCAAATCCCATGCCTTCGATAGTAGATGATGCAAGTTTTATTGAAGTAATTCCAATTACTTCACCATTTGAGTTTGCTAAAGGTCCTCCACTATTACCATTGTTAATCGCAGCATCAGTTTGAAGGGTGTTAACTACCATAGGTGTAGTTGTATTTCCACTTGTAAGCTCTACTTCAACAAGTCTATCTTTTCCAGAAACAATACCTCTAGTTACACTCCATGAATAAGCACTGTCTAAAGGGGCACCGATAGCAAATACTGTATCTCCTAGTCTTGCCTTTTCGCTGCTTCCAATTTCTGCTACAGAAATAATATAGTCTTCATCTACTGATAGAACTGCTATATCAGAATAAACATCACTTCCTACAACTTGTGCTTGAACGATACTTCCGTCTGTAAATGTTACATAAACATCATCTGCACTTTCTATAACATGATTGTTGGTAAGTAGATAGGCTGTACCATCTTCTGTTTTGTAGACGAATCCTGTTCCAGAAGAATATGCTTCTCCGTTTACGTAAGTATTGACAACTACTACGGAATCATATACCTTTTCTACTGCATCGGCAATTCCTTCATCAGTTACTGTAACATCTTTTTCTAGCTTTGTAACAGTTGTTCCAATTACATTTGGGAAGAAATAGAATATTCCATAAAGAGCTAAAGCTCCTAGTAAAAAGGTAATTATTAAAATAATACCGTTTCTTAATGTTGTGTTTTTTTTCTTTTCAACCATTTTAATCCATCCTTACTATATCTTTATAATTTTTTGGAAATCCCATATGATCTAGTACTTTATCAATGTTTATTGTATGCAATCTACCAGATAAATAATCTAATTCGTAAGAAATTTCATTTAGCATATTTACAAAATTATCAGGTCTAAGCAATCTTTTTAAAATTATGATTAAAGCAAATAAATCATTAATTCCATAAATATATTCTCCATTTGTCTTCGGAATATTCAAAAGTTGATGATATTTTGTGATAGGAATTTCCTTTTGGGTTTTGTGTTCATAACATATGTCTTCATGAGCACATAAGTTTCTATAATTGGCAACTATAGGTAGATAAGTTAGTAAACTTTCGACATCAACATTAAAGAGATTAGCTATTGTTTCTTGATCTTCAGGTTTTAATATTGTGTATAATTCTCCTACTATGCCAAATGATAGTACTTTTACAACTACCCATAAAGGTATATATCCATAGTTGCTTTGATAATGCTTAGTAGCACTATGTTCTCTACCGTTTACTATTATTTGTCTTTTTACTTTTTTAACTAGGTCTCCAACTTGTTTACTTCTTTTGGGGTCAGTTGTAAAATTACTTGGATTTAAATATTTTTTCTCTTTAAATCCATATTTTCGGGATAATTCATAAGAAAGAATACTCTTTATGTTATTTTCTAGTATTAAAATATTTTTAAATAAAATGTTTCTTAATTGTCTGTCAAAATAAAATAAAGCGTATATTTCTCGGAAGTTTGTCCCATTTATAAATGTTTTGTCCTTGTTTGATTTATAAAATAGGTATCTATATCCATTAATGAAAAAGTAATTTTCTCTTAATAGAATACTCTTTACATATTCTTCATCATCTATGATTAAATTTTTATCTCGTAATATCTTTACTTGTTCATCTAATGTTTTAAATATTTTCTCCATGAGGATCACCCTATTATAAATTATATCACAAAGAACAGCTATATTGTAAAAAAGTTACTTGTTACAAATGTTAATATTTCGTGAAAATTTGGTGAACTTTGAAAAATTGTGCTATAATGGTCTTAGAGGAGGTATTTATGCCAGCTACTTATACTCATCATTTGTTTACAAAAGATGTTTATCAATCAATAGATAGTCATATACAAAATAAAATTAATATAGATTTGTTTAATGTGTTTGGTAAAAGTTTTGACGCTTTCTTCTTTTATAGGCCGAAAATTGGTTCTTTTGCTCACAAAAATAATGCTAATTTATATTTTGCTAATATTATTTATTATTTAAGAGAGCATAAATTAACAGATCATTCAGATTTATTATCATACTTATATGGTTCGATATGCCACTATGTTTTAGATAGTACTGCTCATCCTTTTATTTATTATTATGGGGGAAAATATGATAGAAAAAATAAAAAGATGAGAAAATATAGAGGAAAGCATGATTATATAGAATTGATGATTGATGCTTTAATGTGTTATGATAGAGAATATAAGCCTATTCATCAATGTTCTATTAGTAAAAAAGCGTTTCCTAAAGTTAAATTTAGTCAGGAACTTTTTCTCATTTTAGATTCTGTTTATTTAAATACTTTTCAAATTAAAAATGGAGGCAAACTATATTATAAAAGTTATAAAAGATTTAGATTTATTTTTAAACGTTTTATGAGTTCAAGATTTGGTTTTAAAAATATGTTTTATACTTTTTTTGATTGGTTACCTTTACTTCCTGTTCAGTTACATAATTATTGTTATTATGTTAAAAAAGTAGATAAAAGTGTTCTTAATTTAGAACATAAGAAATGGTATTATCCTGTTGATAAAAGGATTAGTTATCATTATTCTTTTTATGATCTTTATGATGTTGCTGTAATAAAGGCTGTTAAATTAATTACTTTGATTGATGAGGCTTTAGATAAAGATGAAAAAACTGTTAAAAAAGCAATTAAAGAGATAGGTAATTTGGGATATGGAACTGGAGTAAATGAGAATAGAAAAGTTACGATGAAATATTTTGTTAATTAAAATATTCTATTATAGCATCTTTAATTAAGGATGCTAATTTTTGTTGATATTCTTCGGTTATTAATTTATTTTTTTCTTCTATATTAGATAAAAATCCACACTCGATTAAAACACCGGGAATAGTTATTTTATCATACATATATGTTTCTTTAGGGATTTCTTTTATTTCTCTATTTGTATTTAAATTATTATTTAAGGTTTCTTGAATTATCATAGCTAAATTTTTTTCATTATCATTTTCATAAAATACTTGGGGACCATAATAATATGTGTTGGATAAATAATTTAAATGTATAGATAAATACAGATTAGCTTTACTGTTATTAATTAGATTTATGCGATTATCAAAGTCGCTTTTTTTGCGCCATCTGGCATTAGGAATGGATAGATCGTAGTCTCCATCTCTAGTTAAGATAACAGTTGCTCCAGCTTTAGCTAGTTCAATTTCTAATGCTTTACTTATTGCTAGATTGATGTTGCTTTCATAAGTAGAATCACTAATTGTTCCTGGATCTTTTCCTCCATGGCCAGGATCAATTACTATAATTTTACCACTTAATGGCATAAGAGCATTTACTTTTGTATTTATAAATAAAGCTGATAATAATAAAATAATTAATATTAATATTTTAAATTTTGTTTTCATAGTAAACTATATGTTGATAAAATAAAAAATAACCCTTTTTACTGGTTTATTTGGTTATCTTTTAATATTTCTTTTATTTCAGTTTCATTTTTTTTGTTATATCCTATTAATACCTTTTCATTTTTATTACTGATTATACTAATTATTTCTTTTAAGAATTGATTTGCCTTTTTACTTATGCCATCTGTAGAAATTATGTTATAAGTTTTTCCTTCATTTGTCATAACAAAAATATTTTTAGCAGTAGTTATACCGTATTGTTTTAAATTATGTTCATATACCCATAGTAAATCATTATATTTTAATAAGATTAATCCATGGTTGAAGCTTATTATATAGTTGTCTGTTAAAAATAGATGATATTTTTCATAATATTTTGTTTTATCATTATCAATATCCTTTTCTAATTGATCTATTTCTTCATCTGTTAATTTATTTAATGTCTTTTTCGTTTTTATTTTTTTTGTAATAAATAATATTAGGAAAATTAGCGATATGGTAAAAGGAATAATACTTATGATGAAGAAAGTTGAGTTTAATTTTTTTAGAGAAACATTGTTTAAATATACTTCACCAAAATAACTATTAAAGTCTTCCATTGATATTTGATCTTCTTCTTCTAATCCTTCATTATAAGCTTCTAAAGCAATACTTCTTAGTTCATCTGGTGTATTAGTAGTTGTACCATAAATAGTTAGCGGATTTTCTTCTAATCCTTCAACGTTTAGTTTTTCATAAACATCATTGCTTAAATAAGCAATATAGAAATATCTTCCATCAAATACAATATAAAAAGCATTATCTGCATCATTTTCATATTTGGCTATAGAATATGGTGCTTGGGTAATTTCTAAATAAGCATAAGCATTTTCTTCGTTACTTTTATTTTCAATAATATCATTTAAATATATGTATGATTTTTCATTTTGCCTGTTTTCGAAAATTCCTATGGCAATAAATAATACTCCTAAAGCTAGAAATATGATAAATACATATAAATAATTGTTTATTTTTTTCATTTCTTTTTTTATTTTTTCGTTTTTAATTTTTTTCATTATTTTTTCTCCTTTTTCAGATTATATATTAACATAAAAAAAGGAAGTTTACAAATTTTTAATATTTTTACATAAAATTATTTAATATTTTAAGTTATAAATTGATTTCTAATATAAAAATATGTTAAAATTATATCGGATATAATTTTGTTATATATAACATGAGATTGGAATGAAAGGAGATCTTATGTTATATATTAAAGAAAGTCGAGGCGATATTTTTAAGATTATTGGTGCTAATGTTAGATATTATCGTGGTCTTTATAATTTAAATCATCCAGATAAGCGAATAAGTCAAGCTAAAATGGCTCATATGTGTAATGTCTCAACTGGTCTTATTGGTTCCTTGGAAACTGGTAAAGTTCAAGGAATTAGTATACCAGTGCTTTGGAATATTTCTCAAATACTTGGTGTTAGCATTGATAAGTTCTTTGAAAGTCGTTAGACTATAAAAAAACAGGTACTATTCATTATCAGTATCTGTTTTTCTTATAATTATTTCACCATCTTTAGTATATAAAAATTTCTCTTTAGCATATCTTTCTACATAATCAGGATCTTGAAGCTTTTGTACTTCAGCTTTTAATGCTTCTTCTGTATCTAATAATTCTTCATATGAACTTTGTAGTAAAGTTATTTCTTGCTTATTTTTCATGATTTTTAGCCAGTCAGGAAAAATATTGATACAGGTAAATCCAATTATAAAAATAAAAGATAAAACAAATATAGTTAGTCTACGACGTTCTTTTTTTGTTATTTTGCGTTTTATTTTTATCACCTCTATTTTTTATAGTATAACATTTCTTTTTAATTTTTTCAATAAAGAGGCGACATTTTACATTATTTAACATTTTTTTTGTTAAAACTATATTTGTATAAAAGCCTAATGCTATCATGATAAAAAAATAGAGATGAAATATACCATGATTGATATTATATATCACAATAATGTAAATTAAGACTACATTATACATGAATAGAATCGTAATTAGGCTTTGATAAAATCTTTTTTTTCCTTTAATTATAGAATAATTTATTTTGTATAGATAAAAAACAAGAAAGCCAAATAAGTATGATATCCCTAAGGCAAGTAGTTGTATTTGGGCTGTCATTATTTAAATAATTTGGAGATTAGGCTTTCTTCTTTGTTTTTTTCTTTATTATCTAAATAATTGAAGCCATTAATTTTCCCTTTTATTTTTACGTTTCCATCGTGAGTATCTAGTTTCATTATTTCAAGATTTGAACCTTTAATTAGTATTACTCCCATATTGCTTTCAAGTAAGAATTCTTCACTATCAAAGCTTGTGATTTTTTTTATTCCTGAAAGAGATATTTCTCTTCTATCTATTAGTTTTAATTCATGTGAACCAAATTCTATAACTTCTCTATTTTCCATAAACTTTCTCCTTTTGTTTAAGTTTATGTTTTAAGTATTTGAAATATGCAAAAAACTTGGTTTCCCAAGTTTTATTCTGCTTCGTTATATGCTTTTAATATTGCATCTTCAAACATTTTGCGTACATCTGGATTAATTGGATGAGCGATATCTCTATATCCACCAGTAGCCGTTTTTCTACTAGGCATAGCTATAAATAGCCCATTATCTCCTTCAATTATTCTGATGTCATGAACAGCAAAAGAATCATCAAGTAGCACAGATGCTATACCTTTCATTCTTGAGCCTTCTTTTTCGATCTTGCGAACGTTTACTGATGTAATTTGCATAAATATTCTTCCCTCCTAAGTTTTTCAACTTATCTATATTTTATAGCAAAATGGAATAAGTTTCAAGTGTTTTCCATATATTTTATTTTAATATCGCCAGTTATGATGTCTCTATAGGTAAAACTTTTTTCTGTTCCTCCTTCAATTATGGTAAATATATTGGGATAAATACCATGAATTGTACCTTTATAATCACTTGTTTTCCCACGCATTCCATATACTTTTATTTCTATTTTTTGATTGATTCTTTTTTTTAGTTCTTCTTTAATGTTGTCTATATTCAACTTTAACCTCCTTATCTAGGGTAACCTACATACATGAGACCATTACATTTTATACCGCCTATACCATTGTGACCATATTTTGTTTTGTTAAGTAAATTTAGTAAATTTATTTCTTTACTTCTTTCTGTTAGGGCAAGAGTAGTGGCAATAATTGCTGGATCAAGTGCATGAATATTTATTCTTCCTGGACTTGATGCAAAATTAGCTCCTGCTTTAATTAATTCTTCATAATTACTTTGACATGCACCTGCAATAATTACTAGTTTTTCATGAGAAAATTCATAGTTTCTAGCAACTTTAACTGCTTTAATAAAATTGATAGAGTTTTTATAGTTTTTTAAATCTTCTATAGATCCTTTTTTACGATAATAAGCATCATGACCTGTAATTACTACTATATCAGGTTTAAATTCTTTTAAAAGTGGTAATATTGCTTCATAGATGTGGTCTTCGCTTATTTTTCTTCCTATGGCGAGAACGCCTTTTTTTTTATAAAAGTTTAAGCACTTTTCTAGATATTCTTTATCACCATCAATATGTAATATTTTAGCAGGTAAATAAAAATATTCACTTCTATCTTCGGGTATTTTTGGCGTTTTTATTTCTTCAGTTAAATCTACTGTATCTTTTTCTAAATATTTTACTAAGTCTTCTTCAGTTGAATCAGCATAAAGTCTAACTTCAACTCCTTTTAAATAATAAATATCATTTTTTATGTTGGTAATTTTAAATACTGTGTCGTGATTATAACTTTTTCTAGTAACTAGATCTCCCCGTTTTAATTTCATAAGATTCACCATTAAAATATATGTTTGTTTTGTTTTTTTAGACATAAAAAAACTAAGATAGAGCATTTGCTATTTCAACAAATATTTCTATACTTAGTTCTTCAGCACGCACACTTTCATTTAAATTCCGTTTTTCTAAAATGGTTTTAATTTTAGTCCAATTGTATTCTTTAAGATTATTTTTTAATGTTTTTCGTTTCATTTTGAAAGAATCATTTATTAATTTAAAAAATAATTTTTCGTTTTTAACGCTTATTTTGTTTTTAATTCGTTCAAAGTTTACAACAGCACTTTCTACTTTGGGAATAGGATTAAATGCATATTTACTTACGTTAAATAAATAATTTATATTAAAGTAATAATTTAAATAGACGGTTAATGAACCATAAGATTTACTTCCTGGTTTAGCAGTTAAACGCTCTGCAACTTCTTTTTGAATTAAGAGGGTCATACTTTTTAGCTTTTCTTGTTTTATTACTTTTTTTATAATTGGGGTTGTAATATAGTATGGTATATTAGCAATGATATAGATATTTTCATAAGCAAATTCTTGACTATCATTGATAATATCCGCTTGTAAAAAGTCATTGAAAATAATTTTAGTTTTGTTATCTTCAAGTTTTTTTAGAATTTCTTTCATTCTTTCGTCTATTTCATAACAAATTAGAAAACTATTCTTTTCTTTTAAATATTTAGTTAATGCTCCTTTTCCTGGTCCTATTTCGATAATCAAATCATTTGTTTTTGTTGTTATGGAGTTAGCTATATTTTTTAAAATGTTTTCGTCTTGTAAAAAGTTTTGACCTAGACTCTTTTTAGCTTTTATTTCCATGTAATCCATCCAATCTAAAGAGGATGGGTTATTTCTCCCATCCCATTCTAAGTACATCATAAGTAATCTTACTTCTGCCTACATATTTGTAAGCATATTCTTCACTTGGTGTTAAAAGGTCAATGTTATTGCCTAAAACACCTCTATCTAATACTATAGCGACAATTGGTTCTTCACTAATTCTTGAACTTTCAAAACGGATAATACTTCCACATGGTAGGTTTGATGAAGAGGCTACAATTCTAACTTCACCATAGGTTTTATCTGTGTATGTATCAGTTCCATCTCTTACATCTTGTCCTGTACAGGCAAGACGACCTGAACATAGAGGACAATTAGCTCCGTATCCAGTTAAATCTCCTGTATAACTGTCTAGAGAACCCCATAAATAGGTTTGTAAAGCTTCTTCATTGGCTTTTTTCTCTTCTTCTTGATTAATATAAATCGCCATTGTAGATAAATCTATACTTTTATTAATATTTTCATTGGTACTATATGTCTCCATCTTGGATGAAGAAGCATTTAATCCAAGTAAAACTACTAAAATTATACCTGCTTTGGTTATATAATTTAAGTAAAATTTGCTTTTACTCAACATTTAATCACCTCATTGGTAAACTAATTCTATCATAAAATGCATTAAATGTCAAAAATTAGCTTAATGTTCTCATTGGTAATTTTTGATAGCTCTTCTAAACTTATATTTTTTAGTTCACATATAAACTTAGCAATTTCTAAGATTCTTTTTGGTTCATTTCTTTTTCCACGAAATGGTTCTGGAGTTAAGTATGGGCTATCTGTTTCTAGGATTATATTTTCTAGAGGAATTTCTTTTATTACTTCTTTTAATTTAGAATTTTTGAAAGTAATTACTCCATTTATCCCTAATAAATATCCCATTTTTATGTAGATTAATGCTGTTTCTTTAGAGCCTGAAAAAGAATGGATTACCCCTTTAACATGATATTTTTTTAATGTATTAATAGTATCTTCTGTTGCTTCTCTAGAATGGATAATTACTGGTAAATTGTATTTCTCAGCTATTTGGAGTTGAGCTTCTAATAATTCTATTTGCCTATTTTTGTTTTCTTTAGTGTAATGATAATCGAGTCCAATTTCACCAATAGCAATTATTTTAGGATTGGTTAAATTATTTTCTATCTCTTTTAAATCTTCTTCTTTATAAGTATCTACATTTTCGGGGTGTATACCAAGTGCCCCATATATATTTTTATATTGAGTACTAAGTTTTAATACTTCTTCATTACTTTTTTTGTCACAACCATTGTTAATCATTCGATTAATTTGGCATTCTTTAGCATTTTCTAAAATTTTTTTGATATCTTCATAATATTCCTTGTAGATATGACAATGTGTATC
>CALVQN010000047.1 GCA_944358135.1 uncultured Bacilli bacterium | reverse complement strand
AAACAAAAAGCATATGAAATTGCTAAAAAAATGCTTAAAAAAGGTAATAGTATAGAGGATATATATGATATAACAGGGTTAAGTATAGAAGAGATTGAAAAATTAAGAGAAGAGAAGTAATTCTCTTTTTTATTATAAAAAAATATTAGAAAATTTATTACCATGTTTTACCACTTGATTTAATACATATGTTTGTTTATAATGAAATTATAGGTGATGCATATGGATAATGTTTATTTACATAGACACTTTTTATGTATAGATTTAAAAAGTTTTTTTGCTTCCGTTGAATGTTTAGATAAAGGCCTAGATCCCTTCCACTATCCCCTAGTTGTAGCTAACCCAAATCAAGGAAATGGTGCTATCACTCTAGCTGTATCTCCCTACTTAAAAACACTAGGTGTCCCATCTCGCGGAAGACTTTTTGAAATACCAAAAAATATAAAATACACTATTGCCAAACCTCGTATGAGCTTGTATCTAAAAAAGTCTCAAGAAGTAGTCGAAGTATATTTAAAATATGTTGCTAAAGAAGATTTACACATTTACTCTATTGATGAATGCTTTCTAGATGTAACAGACTATTTAAAGTTATATCAAAAAACTGATTATGAGCTTGCCCTAGATATACTAAAAGATGTAAAAAAATCTACTGGATTATACGCTACCTGCGGAATTGGACCAAACATGCTTTTAGCTAAAATCAGCATGGACATTGAAGCTAAACATAATAAAGATTTTATTGCTAAATGGGACTATGAAGATATTCCTGATAAATTATGGAGCATTTCTCCCCTATCAAAAGTTTGGGGTATAGGACCTAGAATGGAAAAAAATCTAAATAGATTAGGAATTTATTCCATGTATGATCTAGCTCATTATGACCGTGGAAAATTAAAAGATAAATTTGGCGTAATGGGCACAGAATTATGGAATCACGCTAACGGAATTGATTTAAGTAGAATTAAAGATATGGAAAAAATAATAGATAAATCCTATTCTCATAGCCAAGTACTATTTAAAGATTATAATGGCGAAAATATTAAAATTATTATTAGAGAAATGGCCGAAATATTAAAAATAAGATTACAGAAAAATCATAAAACCTGTTCAGTAATTGGTCTAGGTATAGGATATTCTAAAAATATAGGCGGTGGTTTTTTCCATCAAGTAAAATTAAATAACCCTACTGATCAAGAAAAAGATATTCTAGCTAACTGTCTAATGATTTTTGATAAATTTTATGAAAATCTTCCGATTAGAAAAGTAACCATTTCTTGTAGTAATTTAAAGAATAAAGATGGCGTTCAATTAAACTTATTTGATAACATTAAAGAGATAAAAGAACAAGAACAAATAGATGAGGCTATACTAGAAATAAAAGATAAATTTGGTAAAAATGCTATATTAAAAGCATCTAGCTTACTTGATGATTCTACCATTAAAGAGCGTAACAAAAAGATTGGAGGCCATAGTATATGATAGATCGTGGTTTTATCAAATGGCAACCCTTTAATGCCCTTACTCCTTCTAAAGAAACAATAAAAGAAATTGAAAAGAAAGATAAATGCTCTAAACCCACCCTATTCCCTGAAGAAATAAGCACAATAAATAATGCTGTATTAGATGCCTATTACAGCAAAGATAATATTTCCATCACTTACTATGAATCAGGTAAAATAAATCATATAACAAGCACTATAAAAAAAATAAATCCAAATTCTAAAACAATAGAACTTGGATGTAAAAAAATCCTTTTCTTTAATCAAATTACCCATATATCTTAACAATAAACATAATAATACAACCAATTATGATAAATGAGTGTAGCAGTAGCCTTCCACATAAAAACAGGCTCTTTATTTGGATCATCGTCCCGATAATAATTACAAGGAGGATTAATTTTTAATCCTTTATTTATATCTCGCCTATATTCTTTATCTAAAGTATACAAATCATATTCAGCATGGCCAGTTAAAAATACTTTACTCTTATCTTTTGCCTCAACAATATACACTCCTGATTCATTAGATTTACTAGTTAAAATGAGATCTTCACGATCAGATAACTCACTTTCAATAATACTACAATATCTAGATTGAGGAACAAAAAAATAATCATTAAACCCTTTAACCAGATCTGTTTTTTTAACCAAATAATGTTCATATACTCCTGATAATTTATCTTTTAATTGATAACGATTTACACCATAAAAATATTGCAAACCAAACTCTGATGCCCAACACAAAAATAAAGTAGAAGTAACATGGTTTTTTGTATATTGAAAAAATTCTTTTAATTCTTCAAAATAATCAATATCCCAATAATTTAAATGTTCAAGTGGAGCTCCAGTTACAATAATACCATCATAATGTTCCTCTTTAATTTCTTCAAAAGATTTATAAAACTGGTGAAAATATTTTCTTTTATCATCTTCTACTTTTTTTGTATCTAAATAAATAAAATCCAATTCTACTTGCAGAAGCCTTGTATCTAACACTTCAATAAGTTGCCTTTCTGTATCTTCTAAAGTAGGCATTAAATTAAGAATTCCCACCTTTACATGTGGCCTATTTTCGTCTATTTTATCAATAAATTCTATTTTCCCGTGAAGACTATCCACAACTTCCAACTTCTTATGTAAAAAAATAGCCATATAGAACCTCTCTTCCTTTAAAGTCTATTATCTATTATAACAAATAATGAATAAATAAGAGAGTATTTTCTTAAATACTTTACGCTTCCTTACTCATTATCTTTAAAACTAAATCAAAATTATCATCCTTTGCCATCTTATTTTTCTTAATCATTCCACATTTATTACAACGATAAACAATTTTTAAATCATCTTTCTTTCCTTTTTCTATTCCAATCGGTTTTAACACGCCAAAACATTTACATAGCCTATCTCCAGGATTATCATCAATATGAATACTACATAAACAATTTGGGCAATGATCTCTAGCTGTATACTTTAAAGGTTCAACCTTCATTTTACATACCTGACAAACAAACCCTTCATCAATCATTTGAAATCTTTTTGCATCCATAATACCCTCTAATTAAACTTAAATATTTTCCTAGCAAGTCTATACCCTGGAATAGAAATAAAACGTGGTAACCTAGTTAATTTTGCTAGCTTCATTTTTTTAGCTAACTTAGGATTAGCTTTTTTTAAATAATTCCATAATTCTTTAATTTTATCCTTAGACTCTCTTGTATTAGCAAGTTTAAGAAAAATAGTTGATATAGTCATCATCATATCCAAAGAATGAATCAAATAATTACGTAACTTTTTATTTTCGACTGTAAAAGGATCAAATAAATCAATCATAGTTTTTGTAACAAATACTTGTTGATCCACTCTACCAATCATAACACTTTCATTAACAGATTGATCACTTCTTCCAATAAAATAACGATAAAAAGGAACATTTAAATAATACATTGTCTTAATATAGGGAAGTGGAAAGTATACAAAAATATTATCTACATAAAAAGTATGTTCAGGGAGTTTTAACCCAATATCCCTCAAAATACTAGTTTTATAAATAACTGAATGCATCAGTAAATACTCGCTAATTTTAAACTTACCTACATCATCCCAAGTAAATATTTTTTCTTCAGGCAAAACCCCTACATAATCCATAACTCTAGGAGTACCCTCTTTTTCATAAACATAGTTTACTATAAGTAGATCAACATCCAGCTTCTTCAAAGTTTTAATTACTTGTTTTAAAGACTTTTCATCAACCCAATCATCACTATCAACTACTTTAAAATATTTACCACTAGCTATTTCTAATCCAGCATTAACTCCACTACCATGTCCGCCATTTTCTTTATCAATAACTTTAATTATCTTTGGATATTTCTTTTCATAATCTAAAGCTATTTTTAAAGTATCATCCTTAGAACCATCATTAACGATAATAATTTCAACATCACTACCGCCCACCAAGATAGAATCTATCGCTTTATGCATATAAAGGCTAGAATTATAACTTGGAATAACAAAAGAAATCAATTTCACTTTAACACACCACTTTTCCTTAACACTTTTACCGCCATAAGCATTTCATTAGTAACAATATGATTTATTGCCAAATTTCCTGGATTACTCTTCAAATATTTCTTTAACTTTTTCAAAGAAACATAAGTAAGAGTAAAATTCCCATTTCGCTCCTGATCATCTAAATAAACATTATCTAAATTATATACCTCATCAGTAAATACACAATAATAATAAATTTCAATACTTCGATTATTTCCAATTACAGGATAATCTTTAAGAAAATATTTAAGACAAAAAAACGGTTCATAATCTCCACTTAAAACAATCCCCGTCTCTTCTAAAACCTCTCTTTTAAGTGTTTCTTCTAATGACTCTCCTTCTTCTAAATGTCCCCCTGGAAATTGTATTGTCGTATAAGCACTAGCCAAAAGTATTTCTTTTTTACTATTTATTATCAAAGCTTTCACCCGAATAACACGATCCAGAATATCTTCATCTTTTATATGATCATAATTAATAATTTTTATCTTCATACTTATCACTCTAATTATAGTTTAACGTAAAATTTAGGAGAAAACTAGTATTTATAACAAAACTTTACATTTAGTTGAAAAAAACTGGACTAAGCCAGCTATAAACAAAATGGTGATCTGTATGGGATTTGAACCCATGAATGTTGCCTTGAGAGGGCAATGTGTTAACCGCTTCACCAACAGACCAATCAAAGACTACTTAATAATATCACAAAAAAGTTTCTTTGACAATACATAATTTCTTTTCATCCCACTATCAAGATCTTCTTAAAACCAAAATACCATCTTTATTTTGCTTACGTAAACTAGGAACAACTAGCACCTCTTCTTTTAATAGTTCTCTCGCTTTTATGTCAAATCCCCCAATCGGATAATTTTTTACACATTCATCTCGATATAAATGATAAATATAACTAGCAAATAAAACTCCTTCATCATATAACTGATGAATTAAAGAAGAAAATAATTCTTTCAATCTTTTTATATCACAATTTGGCAGATAAGTATGTTCCAAAATATTAGAACACAAAATTAAATGATAGAGTTTATCCCCTTGATAAGAAAACAAATTATCTAAAGTAAAACTAGTTTTTATTTGACAAACATTTCTTTTTACTTTCTGAAATTTTTCTTGATCTTGCATATAAGCATTATAAAAAATAATCTCATCCAAATCAAAATAATAATCTTGAGTTAAAATTTGAAACAAAGTAATATCTCTATGATAAACATGCTGCAAAGAAATATAATAATTAAATACTTCCTTCCAAAACAAAAAATACTTTTCTTCCATAAAATCTAACAAATAAAATAGTACTTTTTCTTCTATCACATCATACTTTCTATTTTTAAATAAAAAAGAAAGTATTTTAAAATAATTTTCAAAAGAAAATCCTAAAACAAGTGCTTGCTTAATTCCCAAAGTATAAAACTCAGTCAAAGGATTAGTATCAACCAAATCAATTTCTGAAAAACCACGACATACTAAATTTAAATACTGATCTCCACTACTACAAACACTTAAAGCTATATCTCCATTTACATCTTTTAAATAACCACTAATATTTTCATTAGTAAAAGCATAAACAGAAAGAGTATTTATTGTTCTACTATTTTTCTCTAAAGCGTTTAAAATAATACTTTTTACTTCTTTTAACAAAGAATACATGAAAAAAGCGTTTTTATCCAAAATACTTTTCCTCAAATTTTTCTAAACGCTTTATCATTCTGTCATGTCCAAAAATTTTCATTATATCGTAAAGATTAGGCGTCATACTAGAAGTAGTTAAGACTACTCTAATCGCTGTTGTAAAATCTGCTACATTGCCTTTAAACTTACCTGGATTTTCCTTAAATTCTTTCATATCAGCTGCATAACCCATTTTACTACACAAATCTTTAATCTTAGAAAACCACTCTTCTTCTGTATCATCCTCTTTATAATAATGTTCTAAATATTCCGTCATAATAGAAGTAATCTCTTCTTTACCCTTAATGTTCTTAAAATCATAAACAAGATCTCTATCCCATTCTTCATCATATAAATACCATGTTTTAGGAAAAATACTACTATAATTTTCATAATCTTTTCTAGGTTTCTTAACTTCTCTTTCAATATTTAAAAAAGCAATTGTATCTTCTTTATATTGGCTAATTAAGGAATATATATGATCATCATATTCCTTAGCCCAATCAAGATATTCTTGATAAACATCTTTTGCTTTCATCTTCGAAATAATATTTTTAGAAATATTATCTAGTTTATCTAAATCAAATAAAGCACCACTCGAACTCATTTTTTTAGGACTAAAAGGAAACTCATAAAAAGGTGCATCAGAGTGATTACTTCTCCACTCTTCAAAATTAGAGTTAGCAATCGTCATAACAGCATCAATAACCGCTAAAGCTGGATAACCCTTTTCCTCATAATAAAACATAAGTGCTTCTGGATCTTTTCTCTTGCTAATCTTTCTAATGGTATCTCCATCCTTTTTAAGAATTAAAGAAGTATGAATATATTTAGGCATTTTAAACCCAAAAGATTTAAATAACTCATAATGAAGAGGAATACTACTCATCCACTCTTCCCCTCGAACAACATGAGTCGTTCTCATTAAGTGATCGTCTACTACATGAGCAAAATGATAAGTAGGAAGTAAATTTTCACTTTTCATAATTGGTACATCAATATCATTTAAAGGCATTTCTATTTTACCTTTAGTTAAATCTTCAAAAACAAATTTTTGATTAAAATCTCCCTCTGAGCGAAACCGTATAGTAAATTTCTCTCCATTTCTAATTCTTTCAGCTTTTTCTTCATTGGATACATCTCTAAATTTCGCATATCTTCCATAAATACCAATTCGCTTTTTTGACTTAGATTGATATTCCCTTATTTCATCTAATTCACTACTAGTTAAAAAGCAAGGATAAGCTCTACCAATACTAATTAAATGTTTAATAAAAGTATGATAAATTTCTATTCTTTCACTTTGAATATAAGGGCCATAATTACCAACAACTTTTCCATTAAACTCATACTCATCAGGATTAAGTCCATAATGATTTAATGTATGATAGATAAATTCTACTGCTCCATCAACACTTCTAGATTGATCAGTATCTTCATTTCTTAAATAAAATACACCATCACTAGATTTCGCTAAAACATAATTAATGGTTGCACTCATCATATTTCCAATATGCATAAACCCAGTTGGACTAGGAGCAAATCTTACTACTTTAGCCCCTTCCTTCAAATCTCTTTTAGGATACATTTCTTCATAATCTAGGATTGTTTTGGTAATATTCGGAAATATTAAATCTGCTAATTCTTGATTTGTCATAATAAACCTCACTTCTTTATTAATTGTACCTAATTTTATGAAAAAAAGCAAGATTACCTTGCTAACTCTTCACATTCATGAGCATATTCATGTTGATTTTCTAAATATTTTAAATATTCATAAGCTCTTAAAATACAATAAGAAGGAGTCAATTTAGAAAGAATATTCTCATCATTTAAAATTATTCCTTCACTAATACAATTATATTCTACACTCCGAAAAATATAAGAACAAAGCTCATGAGTATAGATAGCAGCATACTTAATGACATCTTGATATACTTTTTCGCTAACATCCTCAGGCTTTTCACTTAATAACATTCTTAAAACATGTATTTTTAGTTTATTCTGCATTTTTTACCCTCCCCTAATCATTGTAACCGAAAAACATCTATTTGTAAATCACAAATCTTGATTACTTTTCATAAATTCTTTCAAAACTTTAGACAAAGCCCTTTTCTCAATCCTAGAAACATAACTTCTAGATATATTTAAATCTTTAGCAATTTCCTTTTGAGTCTTTTCTTCTTCATTAAATAATCCATATCTTTTCTTGAGTATTTCTTGCTCTCTAGAGGTCAATACATGAAAATACTGTTTTAACATCATAATATTATCTTTTAAATGAATCACATCAGCAATATCCCCTGAATCATCTTTAATAATCTCCATTAAGCTTACTTCATTACCATCTTTATCAAAACCAATTGAATCATTTAAACTAACTGTATTTCCCTGCTTTTTATTACTGCGAAAATGCATTAATATTTCATTTTCAATACATCTAGCTGCATAAGTAGTAATCTTAGTCGCACGACTTTTTTGATAAGAATCTATTCCTTTAATTAAACCAATTGTTCCAATACTAATTAAATCATCTGTATCATATTTCCCATTATCAAACTTTTTTACAATATGTGCTACCAATCTCAAATTATGCTCAATAAGTGTATTTCTAGCTTCTCTATTTCCTTTAAGCATCTCTTCAATCATTTCTTCCTCTTCTTTAGGATTTAAGGGTTCTGGAAACATCTGATTAGAATAACTACCTGTAAACATAAGCATATCTTTAACCAGATTTAATAAACTCAAAAACATACATTCACTTCCTAATAAAGTATACTCACTTTACAAATAATTATGAATTTGATAAAATATACAGCTTGAAAAGAAGTGATCTTATGGATATAGAATTAATAAGAGCAGAAATATTAATCAAATTAAACAAAGGAAAAACCATTCAAGAACTTACAAAAGAATATAAAATTCCTCGTAAAAAAATTTATGAATGGCAACAAACATATACAGAGCAAATGACATTATTTAGTCAAATTAAAGCTTTAATTAAAAAATATGAATTAAAAGAAGCCTTAAGACTATGTAATATTTTCCCTGACTTTTTACCCATTATATCACAAAAAATAACTATCTTAATAAAACTAAAGCGTTACGATGAAGCTCTAGCTTTATGCGATAAATATCCTTTAGATGAAGCTATACAATCACAAAAAATAACTATTCTTCTAAAAACAAATCAAAAAGAAGAAGCTTGGGCTTTGTGTACATTATTCCCTAAAAGTCCATCTTTAGCATCCAGACAAATAGATATATTATTAAATGAAGGAAATATAAAAGAAGCTTTGACTATTTGTGAAGCCTTTCCTGGTGAAAGTATCATAGAATCCCAAAGAATCAATATTCTATTTAATACAGGCAAAATAAAAGAAGCTCTAGCTATATGTAATAAATTTCCAAATGATCAAATCATAGCATCCCAAAAAATAAAAATTTTAATCAATGAAAACAAACTTGAAGAAGCACTAAATCTATGTGATAAATTTAGAGACTATTTACCTATAATTTCCCAAAAAATAACAATTCTAATTATGTTAAATGCTTGGGATATAGCTATTGATTTATGCAATCAATATGAAGAAGAACCATCTATAGCTTCCCAAAAAATAAATATTTTAATCCAAAAACAAGAATTTGATGATGCCCTAATTATTTGTAATAAATTTCCAAACTATTATCAAATTAGAACCCAAAAACTAAAAATATATCATTTAATCAATCAAAACCACATAATTTTAACTGATGAAAGAAACTTATTTGATTACTATTTATACGAAATTAAAACAGGATACGCTTCTCTATCAACACTTCAGAACTTACCCTTAAATTCAACTTTAAAATGTATCATAACTTTTGCTTATTACACAACAATAAACTATCCTGAGCAAGCAATACTTCATTATTTAAAAAAGAATATTCATGTATTGTCTCCTAACATACTAAAACAGCTAATGAGTCATCTAAAGCAAAAAAATAAAATTATAAATAACTCATTTGCAAACAAAATATTTGATCTTTATTTAGAGCACACAAAAGAAGATAAACAAAACAAAAGTCTTTAACTGAACTGTACCCCAAAATTTGGACAGTTTAAAAAAAGGCCTTAAAAATCATAAAGTTTATTTGACTTTATGATTTTT
>CALVQN010000046.1 GCA_944358135.1 uncultured Bacilli bacterium | reverse complement strand
GTAGTAAATTAGCACTTACACTTGACAAGTGCTAATTTTTGTGTTATAACATATATTGTAAAGAAAGAAGGTGTTAATATGTATCCTAATATGCAAGAGGAAAATGAAAATGTTTTAGAAAAATATGGACGTGATATTACTGAGGCAGTAAAACAGAATAAGGTTGATCCTGTTATTGGTAGAGATGAAGAAATACGTAGTATTATTCGTATATTATCAAGAAAAACCAAAAATAATCCAGTTTTAATTGGTGAGCCTGGTGTTGGTAAAACTGCTATAGTAGAAGGACTAGCCATACGTATTGTAAAAGGAGATGTTCCAAGTACATTAAAAGGAAAGAGAATCTGGTCTTTAGACTTAGGAGCGTTAATCGCAGGTGCTAAATATCGTGGTGAATTTGAAGAACGTCTTAAAAAAGTTCTAAAAGAAATTAGTGATTCTAATGGGGATATTATATTATTTATAGATGAAATACACATGATTGTTGGTGCTGGCGCTGAAGGTGCTATGGATGCTGGCAACATGTTAAAACCAATGTTAGCAAGAGGAGAAATCCGTTTAATTGGTGCTACCACGTTAAATGAGTATCGTAAATACATTGAAAAAGATGGTGCTCTAGAAAGACGTTTACAAAAGATTCAAGTAAAAGAACCAAATGTAGAAGATACCATTACCATACTTCGTGGTTTAAAAGAAAAATTTGAACTATTTCACAGCGTTAACATTAAAGACAGTGCTTTAATTAGTGCAGCAACACTTAGTGATCGCTACATCACAGATAGATACTTACCAGATAAAGCGATAGACTTAGTAGATGAAGCATGTGCAACAATCAAGATGCAAATGGCAAGTGTACCAACTGAACTAGACACATTAACACGTAAAATTATGAGTCTAGAAATAGAACGTGAAGCAATTAAGAAAGAAAAAGATGAGTTATCTCGCCATCGTCGTGAAGAACTAGATACAGAAATAGCTACGTTAAAAGAAGAAGAAGCTAAAATGCGTTCTAAATGGGAAGAAGAAAAAAGTTTAAATGATGATATCAACAAGAAAAAAGAAGAGTTGGATCAAGCTAGATTTAAACTTGAAACAGCAGAGAACAATTACGACTTAGAAACTGCTGCCAGACTTCGTCATGGTGAGATTCCTAAGTTAGAGCAAGAATTAGAAACGCTAAGAAGTAAGATTGATGGAGAGATGTTAAGTGATACCGTTACTGATGAAGATATAGCTAGAATTGTTGCTAAATGGACCAACATACCTGTTCAAAAATTAGTAAGTGGTGAAAAAGAAAAACTACTTAACTTAGAAGAAAATTTAAAGAAAAGAGTAATTGGTCAAAATGAAGCGGTAAAAGTGGTAAGTGATGCGATTATTCGTGCTAGAAGTGGCATCAAAGATCCAAATAGACCAATTGGCTCATTCATCTTTATGGGTCCAACTGGTGTAGGTAAAACAGAACTTGCTAAAGCTTTAGCTTATGAACTATTTGATGATGAACGTCATATGGTAAGAATAGACTGCTCTGAATATATGGAAGCATTCAATGTATCAAGATTACTCGGAGCTCCTCCAGGATATGTCGGTTATGATGAAGGAGGAGAACTTACTGAAGCGGTTAGACGTAATCCATATAGTATTGTCTTATTTGATGAAATAGAAAAAGCACATCCTGATGTATTTAACATATTACTTCAAATACTAGACGATGGACGAATCACTGATAGTACAGGAAAACTAGTTGACTTTAAAAATACCATTATCATTATGACATCTAACTTAGGTAGTGAATACATATTAGATAATGAAAGTGATAGTGAATCTAAAGTAATGGATGCTCTAAAAAGAACATTCCGTCCTGAATTTATCAACCGTATTGATGAGATAGTTATATTCAAATCTTTAGGTAAAGATGTAGTATATAGTATTCTTGATAAAATTATTCATGAAACAGAATCAAGACTTAAAAATATTAATTTACATTTAGAATTAACTAAAAAAGCTAAAGATTATATTATTGATCATTCTTATGAAGAAGCTTATGGTGCTAGACCAATTAAAAGATATGTAACTCACAATATTGAAACTCTAATCGCTGATAAAATCATTAGAGATGAAATCAAATATGGTGAGACTATTACCGTAGATGTAAAAGATGATAAATTAGTATTAAATTAACAAGTATCATATGGTGCTTGTTTTTTTAAATACTAGATTTTAACTCAATGATTTGATAAAATAATAATATAAAAATATGGTGATAAAATGAATAAAATTGATGAAAAAAGCAAAGAAAAAGCCAAAAAAATATTTACAAGTGATGATATCAATAAAATTGAGGTAGGAACAGTAAAAGGATTGCAACAGATACATAAATATCTATTTGATGATTTATATGATTTTGCAGGTATTATTAGAAAAGAAAATATTTCTAAAGGTAATTTTAGATTTGCTAATTCTTTGTATTTAGAAGACATATTAAAGAAAATTGAAACAATGAGTGAATCTAGTTTAGACGATATTATTGATAAATATGTAGAAATGAATATAGCTCATCCTTTTTTAGAAGGAAATGGAAGAAGTACAAGAATTTGGTTAGATTTAATATTAAAGAAAAACTTAAATAAAATAGTTGATTGGAAAAAAATAGATAAGAAATTATACTTACAAGCGATGGAAAGAAGTCCAGTAAATACTTTAGAAATTAAGACTCTAATTATGAATAATTTAACTGATGATTTAAGTCTAAATACTATTTTTAAAGGTATTGAAACTTCATATTATTATGAAACAAAAGATTAAATAGTCGGGACTAACTATCGGCTTTTTTGACATTTATAGCAAAATATGCTATAATGTTAAGCAGTTATGAAACATTAGGGGGTTGTAATAACTAGCTTTTAAGCCTCATTTTTGAGGCTTATTTTCATAACTAAAGACGATTTATAGTAAAAAAATAAACATTTATCCTTTACAAAAAGAGTATAATTTACTATAATGATAATAGTCGCAAATTAAAATAGGAGTTGAAGAAATGACAAAACGTTTAAAATGCGAGTTTGATGAGTATGTGTGTGATATATTAGAAAATGAACATTTTTTAGAAACAAAAAAAGATTTACATCATGGAACAAGTAAATACGAACATTCATTAAGAGTTGCAAAATTAAGTTATAGATTAGGGAAATTTTTTAAAGCAGATTTAAGAAGTGTATCTAGAGCAGGATTACTACATGATTTCTTCTTTGGTACACGTAAAGAGAACCCTGAAAATTCTTATCTTAAACATCCAGTTACCGCATCTAATAATGCAAAAAAATATTTTAATGTAACAGAAAAAGAAGCAGAAGCAATAAAAACGCATATGTTCCACCATGTTTTAATCAAAAAAATATTTCCATTTGTAAATAGATGCGAAAAAGCAACAATAAAAGAATTTAAACCAAAAAGTAAAGAAGGATGGATTATTTGTTTATCTGATTTAATTGTATCTATCGGTGAATGTGAAAGATTCCAATTTACTTATGCTTTTAATGTAGCCGTATTACTTGTATTTAACATTATACTATTTAAAAATTAATTCCGAAAGGAATTTTTTTTTGCAAGAAAAAAGCCTTAAAGAAGGCTATCTAAAATAGATAAAGATAAATATAGCTAAGAACACACAATAAATACTAAATTTCCATAAGTTGCCACGTTTAACAATCTCACTTAACCAGCGATAAGAGAAGTATGTAACAATTCCAGCAGCAACCATTCCCAAAAAGTAAGGTAGAGCAACAGTACTAAGATTTCCAGCATCGATAATATCTTTTACGCCAAGAAGCATAGTACCAACACTAATAGGGAAATATAAAATAAATGTATATTTTAAAGCAGTACTTCTGCTCATTCCAACAAGCAAGCAAAGAACTAATGTCGTACCACTTCTACTAATACCAGGGAACAAAGCAACTATTTGAAATATACCAACAATCAGTGCATCTTTTAAAGTAATATCATAATCCTCTTTTTTTCCATTTTTATTTTTAACAAGAAGTAACATTCCTGCAGTAATTAAGAAAGCAACTCCTAAAAACATAATATTTTGAAGTTTATTTTCAATAAAATCTTTAAGCAAAACTCCAGCAATACCAATAGGTATGGTAGATATTAAAATAAACATACAATATCTAAACTTTTTTTTGTTTTCGCTTCTTGATTCTTTCTTAAAAATATAAGAGAAAAAAGCTTTCAATAAATCCAGAACATCTTTTCTAAAAATGAATAAAATAGCTAAGAAAGATCCAAAATTAGCAACAATCTCAAAATTAAGATCATTAAACATTTCTGAATTAAAAATATTTTTAAACAAGAATATATGCCCACTAGAAGATACTGGTATAGGCTCTGTAAAACCTTGAATAATTCCCAAAATAATATAAACTAAATAATTCATTTAAATCACCTATTTAATTATATAATATTTTTTCAAATTAAGAAATAAAATTATAGGGGAGTTACAATGTTTCGAATATTACTTTACATTATTGGTGTCATATTCACCAGTTTAGGATTATTTTTTATCATAATTTATTTAAATTTACTTACAATTGGGTATAGTTTTTTTGATTTTGTTAAATTTATAAGTAGAAGAGCAGAAGTATGGTTGTTAATAATTGGAATTATATGTATAGCATTATCATTAGAAAGGTGGATAAAAAATGAATTACTATTACGACATAATCTTAAATTGGTGCGAAAATAAAGCTTATGAATTCTTCGAATGGAATGATACCGACTATTTAGAACTAATCAAAAAAATTCCATTAATAAAAATAAAACACAAAGTATATCTAGATATAATGGAAAATAATTTTAAAGTAGATTCTTCTTTCTTAGAAACACTACAAGATAAAACTTTAGTAAGTGCCAAAAAAAATTTTAAAAGAATAGAATATGCTTGTCTTTTTACAGACGGAAAAAATGTAATAGCAGTTGAATTTAATAGGGAAGGAAAGAGTATAAGTAGAAGCAATTTACTTGTAGATGATGAATTAAATGTGTTAGAAGTAATTTATGGAATGAAAGAAACAAACTTAGAATATGAAATATTAGATAAATTAGAAGAAAATAAGGATATAAGGCAAGTAGAAGATGCCAAAAAGTTAATTTTACTAGAAATAAATAATTTATATGAAAATAAAGAAAAAGATAAATTAAGATATTTATATTATGAATATAAAAAGGAAAATATAGAAGATATTGATTATATATATGAAAGTATAACAAATGATTTAAAAACCAAATTTAACCAAGATATTTTAAAGCTATATTATATTATCAAATTATCCTACCATAAAGTCTAGAAATCTGTTATAATAGTCCAAAAGGACGGATGTATATGAATTTACCAGATTTAAAAAAAGCACGTTTAAGGACAAAAGGAGAAGTCAAGTTTTTAAACGCTAAAAATATAAAGAGTGATAAATTTAAAGATAAAAAATATTTTATTAGAACCTATGGTTGTCAAATGAATGTGCATGATTCAGAAGAGATCAAAGGAATATTAGAAAACTTAGGCTTTAAAGAAACTACTAAAGTAGAAGACTCTGATATTGTTGTCTTAAATACATGTGCGATAAGAGAAAATGCTCATGACAAAGTATTTGGCTTTTTAGGAAGATTAAAACATTTAAAGAAAGAAAAACCAGAACTAATCATTTGCATAGGTGGATGTATGCCTCAAGAAGAAAGTGTGGCAAACAGGTTAAAAGAAAAATACCCATTTGTAAATATTGTTTTTGGTACTCATAATATTAATGATTTAGGTACAATGATTTTAGAAGCAAATAAAGAGCAACAAATAGAGGTATATTCTATCGAAGGAAATGTTTATGAAAACATGGATTATGTTAGAGATTCTAAATATACAGCATGGGTAAATATTATGTATGGATGTGACAAATTCTGTACTTATTGTATTGTACCATTTACTAGAGGAGGCCAGAGAAGTAGAAAAATGGAAGATATAATTAAAGAAGTAAATGACCTAAAAGAAAAAGGTTATTTAGAAATTACCCTTTTAGGACAAAATGTCAATGCTTATGGTAAAGATTTAGAAGAGGGTTATGATTTTGCTACTTTACTAGAAAATGTTGCCAAAACAAATATTCCTAGAATCCGTTTTGTGACTTCTCATCCTTGGGATTTTACTGATAAAATGATTGATGTTATTGCAAGATTTGAAAATATTATGCCATATATTCACTTACCAATTCAAAGTGGGAGCACAAAAGTCTTAAAGTTAATGGGAAGAAGATATACAAAAGAAGAATATACTCGCCTATATAACAAAATTAAAGAAAGAGTACCAAATGTTAGTATTACTACAGATATTATAGTAGGATTTCCTAATGAGACCGAAGAAGATTTTAAAGAAACTTTAGATGTAGTAAACATTTGTAAATTTGACGGAGCCTTTACATTTATTTATTCGCCAAGAGAAGGAACGCCAGCAGCAAAAATAAAAGACGAAATTTCAAAGGAAGTTAAAGAAGAAAGATTACAAAGATTAAATGAATTAATCAATAATTATAGCTTGCTTCATAATAAAGAATATATAGGTAAAACCGAAGAAGTATTAATATTAGGACCTAGTGAAAAAGGAGAAAATAAAGTATATGGTTATACGAAAACTATGAAATTAGTAAATGTAAATAATGCTGAAAATGATATAGGAAAATTAATTCAAGTCCATATCACTGATGCTAAAAGTTTTAGCTTAGATGGAGAAAAAGCAATATTTGTAAAAAATTAATCAAAAAGTACTTGTGGGAATGACAAAAATATCTTATAATTATAAATAGTAAAATAGGTGATAATATGAGAAGCGGTTATAAAATAACTTTAGGTGTGTTAACAATTATGATTTTAGTTACTATTACAATTGGAACTAGTTATTCTTACTATTCTATATCAAGTGAGCAACAAGATCCAAATAAAGTAGCAACAACATGTTTTAATGTAAGTTATACAGAAGGAACTAGTTCAATTAATTTACCTGCAACTTATCCAATGGGTGAGGCAAATGCTAATAATTTAAGTCCTTATACATTTACAATTACCAATACATGCGATACAGGATCAGCAATTAATTATGTTGTTACCCTAAATACATTGACAGACAGTATGCCCACTCTACCACTAAATTTATTAAGATATAGATTAGATCAAACAGCACCATCTACTATCAATGGAACAAGTGATGTATTAAGTAATGCAAGTACTTATGATTTAGGCTCAGCATTAAATGATCCATCAGCTCAAGGAGTAAATACTACTTATAATCTAGCTACTGGATCTTTAGCTCCAGGAGAATCAGCTACATACAATTTACGTTTATGGATTGATGAATCTGCTACGACGAATGTAATTGGTCAAACATTTACTGGTCGAGTATTAGTATATAGTTATATTTAAGCTTCCAAAAATGGAAGTTTTTTTTGAAATACACTTTTCAAAACATAAAAAATACTATATAATATACATATATAATAGATAGCGGTGATGAATCTTGAACAACAAAAAGTATATTGCTTTACTCATTACTTCTATAGTAATTGTCGTAATAGCAGCAACAGCAGTAACGTATGCCTACTTATCTTACAATATTATTCAATCCAATCCAAATAATATATCAACAGGATGTTTAAATTTGGAGTTTAGTGAATCAGCCTCAATTAATCTTAATGGCTATCCTATGAGTGATGCATCTGGGCTGAAAACTACCCCTTATACATTTACATTTAGAAATACTTGTGAAGGAAATGCCAATTATCAAGTAATATTAAATATAAAAAATACTACTGATTCAACATTATTAAATTATATAAATTATTCTCTTGATGGTGTCACTACCAATGTATTAAGCAATGCTACAAAAATAGAATTACCAAGCGGAGTTGTAGCAGAAGATACTATCGCTTCTTACGTCATTGATGCAGGAAATATAGAAGGAACTACAGAGAGTATTAGCTATGATTTAAGATTATGGATATCTGAAGATGGCGGAAATGATTTAATGAACAAAACATTTCAAGCCGAGGTTATGGTTTATTCGACTCTAGATAGTGATCCTATAATTTTAAATCATGCAACAATAACTAATTTAATTCCTGATGCTAGCTTTGAAGATTCTAACACAGAATGGAGCGGAGTAGTATATAGCACAGAAAGCTTATATGGTAATAATTCATCTAAACTAGAAGTAGGAGCAACTACAAGAATGAACACAATATCAATGCCTAGTCCCACTTTAAATCATAAATATTATGGCAGACATAGTATAAAAACGGAAGGAAATGTAGCAGGGGCTGACTTTCGTTTTGAATGGTTTGCAGGAGATGGAGCTGGCTTAAATTTTGTTTTTGGTCAAAATACAGGTAATCATCCTACATGGTATACTGAATCAGCGATAGTAGACGTTACTGCTGTAAATGGCACTAGTTATGTAATAAGAAATTTTATTGTAAATCCTGAGGCAACTTTATATAGTGATGGATTAATGATCATTGATTTAACAGAAGCTTTTGGAGCTGGCAATGAGCCTTCAAAAGAATGGTGTGATGCCAATATTCCTTTCTTTACTGGTACTAAAGTGATAAATTATAGTAGCACAAATTAAAGTGTTACTTTTTTTCGGCTTAAAAGTATGTTAAAATAGTAATTGGAGGATTTATGAAAAAAAATATACAAGAATTTAAAAAATTTATAGCCAGAGGGAATGTTATAGATCTAGCAGTTGGGGTTATTATTGGTGGAGCTTTTTCATCGATTGTAACTAGTTTAGTAGATAATATTTTAACTCCTTTATTAGGACTTGTTTTAGGGGGAGTTGATTTTAGTAATTTATCCATAAAATTTAGAGATACAGAAATTTTTTATGGTGCTTTTTTTCAAAGTATTATTGACTTTCTTATTGTTGCTTTTTGCATATTTGTTATTATAAAATTTATTAATAAAATTGCAAACATAAAGAAAAAAGAAGAAGAAAAAGTGTTACAAAAAAAGAGTGACGAAGTTTTATTACTAGAACAAATTAGAGATTTATTAAAAGAAAAGAAGGAGGAAAAATGATTTTAGCTATAGTTGGACCAACAGGGGTAGGAAAGACTAAACTAAGTGTAGAACTAGCTAAAAAATACAAAGCAATAATTATTAATTCTGATGCGATGCAAGTATACAAGGGAATGGATATTGGTACTGCTAAAATAACGGAAGAAGAAAAAGAAGGAATACCTCACTATTTATTTGATATAAAAGATGTAGAAGAAAATTATACTGTCTATGATTATCAATTAGATGCTAGAAAGATAATAGAAGAAAATCAAGATAAAAATATTATTTTTGTTGGTGGCACTGGTCTATATTTAAAAGCAGCTCTATATTCTTATGAATTTAGTGAAGAAGATACAACTACAAATGAATATGAAGAATTAAGTAATGAAGAACTATATAAATTAGCAAAAGAAAAAGATCCTAATACCATGATCCACCCTAATAATCGCAAAAGATTAGTCCGTTTTTTAAATAAAAAAGAAATAAACACAGAAAAAAGCACACCTTTATATAAAGCAATTTATATTGGACTAACCTGTAATAGAGAAGATTTATATGATAGAATAAATAAAAGAGTAGATAAAATGTTTGAAGAAGGTTTATTAGAAGAAGTAAGGAGATTTTATGATAAAAACATAGAATCTAAAGCTTTATCAACAGCGATTGGTTACAAAGAACTATATGCTTATTTTAAAGGAGAGATAGATTTAGAAGAAGCAAAAGAATTAATTAAGAAAAATTCAAGACACTATGCGAAAAGACAATATACCTGGTTTAACAATCAAATGGATATAAAGTGGTTTGATGTAGACTTTAATGATTTTAACAAGACAATAGAGGAAGTAGAGAAGTATATCGATGAAAGAGCAAAATAAAGATAAACTAACTGAATATTTAAATAAAGTAATTAAATTTTTAAAAGGAAAGAATATGATTAATAGTAAGAAGATTAGTGATTCCCATCATACTTTTGAAGAATTATATGAATTTAGAGTTTTAT
>CALVQN010000045.1 GCA_944358135.1 uncultured Bacilli bacterium | reverse complement strand
TAATTCCCACATTTTTTTGACTTATTTTTAATCTTGTGCTAGAATAATTAAACATGAAAAGAGGATGATTATGTTTTACGAAGAACTTAAAGAATTAAAAGAACGTTTGGAAGCTGCTTTGATTTTACTATCTTGTGATCCATTGCGTCCAGAAACTCAGATTGAAAGAGGACAACTTAGAATTTTAAGAAAGCTTTCTTTAGTTAATCGAAAAATTTTAGAAGTAGAGAAAAATATGCTTGAATATACAAAATCTTTTAAAAGAGGTGTGAAATATGAGTTTTTAAGACAATCTTGTGATGGATATTCTTATGAAGATATTTTACACTTTTTAGAAACTCAGTTAGATAATCCAGGAGTGAATATAAAAGAACTTATTGAAAAATTAAAATATGATGAATTGACTGGTAAAGGTTATTATTATTTAACTGATGATGGTGAAGTTATTTTGACTGATAGGGCCGAACGTTACTTAGTAAATGTTGCTAATGTAAGTTTAAAGAGATAAACTTACATTTTTTCTTTTCAAAAAAAATTATCAATGGTATAATAATTCATGTAGTAAAAGAGGCAGTAATATGAATAGATGTGAAGTTAATAGAGAAGAATTAAGTCCAATGATGAAGCAATATATGGAAATTAAGGATGAACATCCTGATGAATTGTTGTTTTATCGTTTGGGAGATTTTTATGAATTATTTTTTGAAGATGGAATTACCGCGAGTCGCGAACTAGAGCTTACTTTAACAGGTAAAAATGCTGGATTAAAGGAAAGAGTTCCCATGTGTGGAGTTCCTTATCATAGTGTTAATCCTTATATTCAGAAATTAATTGAAAAGGGATATAAGGTAGCAATATGTGAACAGTTAGAAGATCCTAAAACTGTTAAAGGTACAGTTAAAAGAGGAGTAGTTGAAGTTATATCTAAAGGGACAGTAGTGAATTTAGAGAGCTTAAATGAACATGATAATAATTATATTGCTAGTGTTCTTGATTTAGAGTATTTGTATCTTTTAACTATCGCTGATATATCTACAGGGGAACTTAAAAGTTTAAGTATTAATCATCATAAAGAAGAATTAATAAATGAAATATTACATTTAAATATTAAAGAAGTTATTTTAGAAAATAATCTTGATGCAGAGTTTATTCATCTTCTTAAAAATACTTATGGGATAGAAGTATCGATTAGTAGTGAATATTTAACGGAGGGGTATGAAGATTTAATTAATTCCGCTCAAGACGTGAGAGTAAAACAGGGAATTAGGCATTTACTTTATTATTTAGTTGTTAGGGAGCTTAAAGATTTACATCATATATCTAGCGTAGAAATCGTAAATAAGCAAGAGTTTTTAGAAATGGATGTTCATACAGTTCGCAATTTGGAATTAGTGGAAACGCTTAGACTTAAAGAAAGAACTTATTCTCTCTTATGGTTGCTCGATAAAACTAAAACAGCGATGGGTTCAAGAAAAATTAAGTCATGGCTTATGAATCCTCTTAGGAATAAAGAAGAAATATTAGAACGTTATCATAAAATTGAGGTATTTAATACTAATTTTATGGAGACAGATGAACTTAGAAATTTATTATATCAAGTCTATGATTTAGAAAGATTGTGTGCTAAAGTTATCTGTGGTAATTTAAATGCTAGAGATTTATTACAAATCAAGAATTCTTTAAGTGTACTTCCAAGAGTACAAGATATTGTAAAAGAAATGGGACTTAATTATACGATGAATACTCATGATGAGTTATATGAACTTTTGGATGTGAGTATTTATGAGAATCCTCCGATCAGTGTAAGAGAAGGATATTTAATTAAAGATGGTTATAACGCTGAGTTAGATGAACTTAAAAAAATACGTTCTGGTGGTAAAGATTTTATCGCCGAATTTGAAGCTAAAATAAAAGAAGAGACAGGAATTAAGAATTTAAAAGTTGGTTTTAATAAAGTATTTGGTTATTATATTGAGGTTTCTAAAGGACAGGTAGAAAATGTAAGTGAAGAATGGGGTTGGGAAAGAAGACAAACCCTTACAAATTATGAGCGGTATATTTCTCCAGAATTAAAAGAAAAAGAAGCTCTAATTTTAAATGCTGAAGAAAAAATATTTGAACTTGAATATGAGTTATTCAGTGAAATTAGAAATAAAATTAAAGATGAAGTATTAGAAATTAAGAAAACAGCGGATGTTATTAGTGAAATTGATGCTCTAATTAGTTTATCTGTTTGTAGTGATGAGTTAAATTTAGTTAAACCTATATTGAATGATGAAAATAAGATTGAAATTATAGAAGGTAGACATCCTGTTATTGAACGTGTGAGTAAAGAAGCTTATGTTCCTAATGATATTATTATGGATGCATCAACTGACGTTTTACTTATTACAGGACCAAATATGAGTGGGAAATCTACTTATATGAGAGAGCTTGCTATTATTATTATTATGGCACAAATGGGTTCTTTTGTTCCTGCTAAGAGTGCTAATTTACCAATTATTGATAAAATATTTACAAGAATTGGAGCTAGTGATGATTTAGTTAGTGGAGAATCAACGTTTATGGTAGAGATGAAAGAAGCTAGAAATGCAATTGTTAATGCTACTAAGAATAGTTTAATTCTGTTTGATGAACTAGGTAGAGGAACTGCTACTTATGATGGTATTAGTCTTGCAGAGGCAATACTTGAGTATGTTGCCAAAAATATTAAGTGTAAGACACTTTTTTCTACACATTACCATGAACTTACTAGTTTAGAAAGTGAATTTTTAAATGTTAAGAATGTTCATGTGGCAGCAAAAGAAGAAGGAAATATGATTACTTTCCTTCACAAAGTACAAAATGGACCAGCGGATAAAAGCTATGGAATTCATGTTGCGAGACTTGCTCGAATGCCAGAAGATTTACTTGCTCGTGCTCAAAGTATTTTAGATAGCTATGAAAAGGGAGAAAAAAAGGAAAAAAGTGCTAATGATTGTAGGCAATTATCTATGGTGTTTTTAGAAGAAAAAACTGATCAGTTAAGAGAAAAACTTAAAAGTATTGATCCATTACATATAACACCTATGGAAGCGATGAATTTGCTTTTTGAGTTAAAAGAATTGGAATAAACTAGGCAAGAATGTGTATTCTTGTTTTTTCTTTGCTTGAAATATAAACCAAAGTATAATATAATTAATTTAGGTGATTGTTGTGGCTACACGTAGTTTATTAAGAGAAAAAATTATGATTATTTTATATCAATATGATTTAATGAAAAGCAATGGCTTAGATTGTGATATTAATGAAATTATGAAAGATAATATGGAAGTAGAAAATGATTTTGTTAAAGATATGGTTTATGGGGTAATTACTTATCAAAGTGAATTAGATAAGCTTGCTGATAGTAAGATGAAAGATTGGGATATATCAAGAATTGATAAGACTGGAGCTTCTATTTTAAGACTGGCTTTATATGAACTTAAGTATACAGATACTCCTCATGTTGTTGTAATTAATGAAGCAATTGAACTTGCTAAAAAATATAGTGATGAAAATATTAGAAAAATGATTAATGCAGTATTAGATCGGGTTGTAAAAGAAGAAAATGTTTAAGATTAATAAAAAAGTAAGTGCAGAGATTATTCAGAGTACAAAAGCTTTTCATGTTGGAGATTTTTGTTATCAAGGAAGTCATTATTATGTAAAACCAGATCAAGAGAAAGTAGAAATACTAGCTTATTATTTAGCTAAATTAGCAAAATTACCAGCTTTATTTTACAAAAGCGTTTCCGTTCGGAATGTGAATTATTCGGTATCTTTAGATATGAGGGAGAAGGGTTCTTTTTTACTTGCAGAAGACTTATTTGGAAATGTTTATTCTATTCGAAGTATTCTCGAGAAAATTCGAAGTTTAACTTTTTATACAAAGAAAATAGAATTTGATTTTTATCAGATGTATTTTTTTGATCTTTTGTTTTTAAATAGTGATAGGTATCCACGTAATTTTGGATTTTGGAAAGTTAATGAACAGTGGAATTTAGTTATGTTTGATCATAAAATGCTATTTGATGTAAGAGGTCTTATTGCGTTACGTTTTAATTATGAAGGGAATTTTACTTTAAAAACATTTTATCAGGATGTGTCAGAATTTTTTTCTTATTTACCTGATGAAGTTATAGAGAAATTTCAAGAAATGTTAGTGACATATAATATTGATGTAGTAAGAAATGTGATTAGACAGATTAATCCATCTATGGAGGAGTATTATATGAATATTTATATTTCTCATTATGAAAAGATTGCTAATTTGTTAAGTAGAGGTGTTAATTATGGAAGATAAATATATTAGTATTGGGGAGCTTAATCAATATATTAAGAGTATGTTTGATGAAAACTTTTATTTAAGAAAAGTTTTTTTGCGAGGAGAGATATCTAATTTTAAAAATCATACGAGAGGACACCTTTATTTTACGCTTAAAGATGATACTTCTAGAATTAGTGCTGTTATGTTTTATTCAAGTGCTATTACTTTAAATTTTAAACCTGAAGATGGTATGAATGTGCTTGTTGAAGGTAGAATTTCTTGTTATCCTACCGCAGGTACTTATCAAATTTATGTAGATAAGATGGAAGTAGATGGACTTGGTGCTTTATATATCGAGTTTGAAAAATTAAAAGAAAAATTATCTAAAGAAGGATTGTTTAGTGAGGAACATAAAAAAAGAATTCCAAGAATTCCTAAAAGAGTTGGTGTTATTACTGCTCCAACTGGAGCAGCGATTAAAGATATTCTATCGACAATTAAAAGAAGATTTCCTATTGTGGAAACTATTTTATTTCCTGCTTTAGTTCAGGGTAAGGATGCAGCACCAGATATAGTAAGACAAATTAAAGAGGCTGATAGTGGGAAATATGATTTAGATGTTCTTATTGTCGGTCGTGGTGGTGGTTCTATTGAGGATTTATGGGCTTTTAATGAAGAGTGTGTTGCTAGAGCTATATATGAAGCTAGAGTACCTATTATTAGTGCAGTAGGTCATGAAGTAGATTTTACTATTGCTGATTTTGTCGCAGACCTGCGAGCTCCAACGCCTACAGGAGCAGCAGAAATGGCTGTTCCAACCGTTGCTGAGATTACGCAAGAAATTCATTCTTTAGAGATTCGTTTAAATGAATTTATGATGAATCATTTACATAAAAATAAATTAAGACTTGATAATATAAAGAATTCTTATATTCTTAAAAATCCGTTATCTTTATATGAAGTAAAAGAGCAAAAACTTGATAGTATGATCGATTCATTAAATAATGGTATAACTAAAAGACTTGATGCTTATCATGTAGAACTTAATCATATAAGAGCATCTTTTATACTAAAAGACCCTATGCGTTTGTTTAAACCATATCAAGAAAAGCTTTTATTTGATGAGAAAACGTTGTATAATAGCATTAAAAATGTTATTTTGAAAAGTGATAGAGATTATAAGTTACTAGTTAATACACTTAAATTAGTTAATCCTCTTAATATTTTAGATAAGGGATATTCTTTAGTTAAGAAGGGGGATGAAGTAATTAAAAGTGTTAGTGATTTAAAAGTTAATGATAAAATTAATATTCGGTTCTCTAAAGGGTGTGTAGAGGCTGAAGTCAGGGGGATAAATGATGGAATGGTTGGAACGTGATATTTCTTCTTTACAAATAAAAATTGATGATTTTAAAAGAAGAAAAGAACCTTATATTGAACAAATGAATGCATTAAATGTTATGATTTGTGAATTAGAAGAAAAATTGAGACTTAGTGAGCAAAAAATTAAAAATTATGAGAACATAAAAAAAAGAATTCAAGAATATCAACAAAATAAGAAAGTATTTAAGAAAAAGGCTTTGATTCATTCTTTAAAAATATTGGGATTAATTGTTTTTGCTTCTTTAATTTGTTTAGTTCCTTTATCTTATTTTGTGGATATCTTTGCTCATTTTTTGGTGGGTTTAGTTGCTTTGATTCCTTTAATAGAAGCAGTAATTTATACTCATTTATTAGAAAAAGAAGAAAAACCGTATAGGTATTTTGATAATATTGATGAAGAAGAGTTAGAAAAGATTTTGCAGGATGAATATAAAAAAATAGAATCTTTGAAGGATAGGCTTTTTGATAAAAAGTGTCAATATGAAGCTTTAGAAGATTTTGTTAAAGATATGGATGCTGATATGAGGCCTTTACTAGATAAATTAGATGTTTTAATAGAACATGGACAAGTTCAAACTGAAGCTTTAGGGAATAATAAAGCAAGAGTTTTAGAAAGAAAGTAGGGTTATTCATGAATGATATATATAGTATAAAAGCGAAACTTGTGCAAGAAAAGTTAGAAAGGGCTAAAGTAAGTCGAAATCAGCTGATGGAAAGGGACAATAAAAATCAACAGATTTATGAAAAAGATCAAGTAATTATAGAACGTTTGGAAAAAGAAATATCTTGTTTAGAAGATCAACTTTATTTACTAGCAGAAAAGAATTATTTAAAAAGAGAAATATGGAAAAAGAATTTGTTTAGACCAGCTCTTTTAGCTTTTTTTGCCATGTTATTTTTAGCAATTGGGCCAATGTTTCCAGCTTCAGCAGTAGTTATTAATTTCATTTTAGTTCTTCTTGGTATTGGTACAGTAGGTACTTCTATTTATTATGGAAAAAATATTTTCTATGATCTTAAAGAAATTAATAGCCAAACTAATAGTGTATCTATTCAGTTTGTACATAATGAAATAAGATGTCGAAAAAATTTAATTGGTGCAAAAGAAGAAGAACAAAGAAAAGCTCGTGAGGATATGTTAGAAATAGAAAAAAAATTAGTAAGCATAAATCATATTATCACTGAGTTAGAACGTATATTAGAAGTTTTAGAACAAGAAAGAGAAAAGGTTATAGATGAATATTTAAGTAAATTACCAGGACTTCAAGAATATTTGGATCAATCTTTTCAAAATAGTCAGAGTATAACTCCTTATAAAAGAGTGTTGCAATTAATGGGGGAGGATTAATATGGATTATTAATGTATATTCTCCTTATTTAGAAAAGAGAAAGGATTTGTCTGGTCAGTCTTTGGAAGATATAACTAGAGAAATAGAAGAAAAAGATGAGGAATTGCTTGAAGTTGGAGAAAGAAAAGAAGAAGTAGAAAGAGAAGTCATGAATCTTAATATGCAATTAAGTGAAGTAAATTCATTGATTAAAAAATTGGAAGATGCCTTAACTTTACTTCAAGATGCTAGAGGAAAAGCAATTGATAAAATGATAGAAAGAAGTCCTTTGGTAGAAGATGGGTTAAATAAGACTTTTCAAAGTGGAGAAAATGTATTAAAATTAATAAGAGAATTAGATGAAGGAGGAAGATAGAATGGAAAAGTCATTTGAAGATGCATTAAAAGAATTGGAAGTAATTGTTAAAGAACTTGAGAGTGGAAATGTAGAGTTAGATTTAGCAATAGAAAAGTATACAGAAGCGATGAAGCTTGCTAAATATTGTAGTGAAAAATTAAATAAAGCTACAGAAAAAGTAAATAAGATTTTGACTGAGAATAAAGAGTTAGTTGATTTTAAAGTGGAGGAATAGTATGAGTGAGATTAAAGATATCACTAGTAGAGATAAAGATTTTGCTAAGTGGTATACGGATGTTGTTAAGAAAGCTGGTTTAGTTGATTATTCTTCTGTGAAGGGGAGTATGATTATTTGTCCATATGGTTATGCAATATGGGAGAATATGCAGAAAATACTTGATCAAAAGTTTAAAGAAACTGGTCATGAAAATGTGCAAATGCCTATGTTTATACCTGAAAGTCTTTTAAATGTAGAAAAAGAACATGTTTTAGGTTTTGCTCCAGAAGTAGCTTGGGTAACTCATGGTGGTAGTGATAAGCTTGATGAGAGATTATGTGTAAGACCTACTAGTGAAGTCTTGTTTTGTGATTATTATAAAAAGATTATTAAATCTTATCGTGATTTACCGAAATTATATAATCAGTGGTGTACCATAGTTAGATGGGAGAAAACTACAAGACCTTTTTTGCGTAGTAGAGAGATTTTATGGCAAGAGGGGCACACTATGCATAGAACAGAGGAAGAAGCTATAAATGAGACTTTGAAGATGTTGTATATTTATGAAGATTTTCAAAGAAATACTTTAGCTATACCAGTAATTGTTGGGAAGAAGACAGAAAAAGAAAAGTTTGCTGGAGCTATAGCTACTTATTCATTAGAGGCAATGATGTATGATGGAGTTGCTCTTCAAAATGGTACTAGTCATTATTTTGGCCAAGGTTTTGCAGAAGCTTTTGGGATTCAGTTTTTAGATCAAGATAATGCTCTTAAAACTCCTTATCAAACTAGTTGGGGTGTATCTACTAGAATGCTTGGTGCATTAATTATGGTTCATGGTGATGATCGAGGGCTTGTTTTACCACCAAATATAGCACCAATAAAAGCTATGATAATTCCTATTGGGAATGATACAGAAGTGTTAGATGTTACTAATCGCATAGCTCAAGAATTAAATCTGAGTGGTATCTCTTATAAAGTTGATGACCGTGATAAGACTCCTGGATTTAAGTTTAGTGAAGCAGAAGTAAAAGGGTATCCTGTACGTATTGAAATTGGGAAAAGAGATCTAGAAAATAATGAAGTAACTGTTGTTAGAAGAGATACTTTAGAGAAGATAAAATATCCTATAGATACAGTTGTTGCTTCCTTAGAACAATTATTTAAGCATATTCAAGATGATATGTATGATAAAGCATTAAAAAGACGAGATAGTATGATCTATGATGCTAAGAATTATGATGAATTTAAGGAATTTGCTATAAATAAACCAGGGTTTATTAAAGCAAATTGGTGTGGTTGTGAAGAATGTGAGAATAAAATTAAAGATGATTTTAGTATGAAAAGCCGTTGTTTAATTGAAGATGAAGAGATTGATACAAATTGTGTTGTGTGTGGTAAGAAGGCTAAATATCGTTTATATTTTGGTAAACAATACTAGCAAATTATGCCAATAGCCAATTATTGTAAGACTTATAAACTATAAATACTCCATACTAGTAATGGTGATTAGTATGAAGAAATTTATAGTTTTTTTATGTATTTTGTTTATTCCTTTTAACGTATTTGCTTATTCCTCTGAGGTGATTTTAGGTGGACAAACTATTGGTATTGATATAGAAACTGAGGGAGTTATGGTTATTGGTTTTTATCAAATTAATGGTAAATATCATAAATCTGATTTAACTGAGGGAGATATTATTGTTCAGGTTGAAGATGAAAAGGTTGAAACATTAGAAGATTTATCAAAAGCACTTGAAAATAATATTGATAAGAATTCTATAGAGGTTACTTATCTTAGAGGAGATAAAGAGTTTACTACAGATATAGAACTATTTTTAGAAGATGGTGTTTATAAAACAGGGTTATATGTTAAAGATGGAATAACAGGTATAGGAACACTTACATTTATCGATATTGGTGATGGTGAAAATACTTTTGGTGCTTTAGGACATGAAGTATTAGAGTCTAATACTTCAAAAATGGTTGAAGTTAAAACGGGGACTATTTTTGAGAATTCTATAACTAGTATAGATGCTAGTAGTGATGGAAATCCAGGAAGTAAGAATGCTAAATTTTATTACAATCATGTGTATGGAGATATAGATAAAAATACAAAATTTGGTATTTATGGAAATTATACAGAAGAAATAGATGAATCTAATTTAATTGAAGTAGCTACACCTGATGAAGTAAAGGTAGGAAAAGCAACTATTTATACAGTACTTGAAGATGAATTGGTTGAAGAATTTGAAATTGAAATAACTAAAATCAATGAAAATAGTGAAATAAAAAATATATCATTTGAAATAACTGATCCTAAACTTTTGGAAGCTACTGGTGGGGTTGTTCAAGGTATGAGTGGCTCACCAATTGTTCAAAATGGTAAACTTATTGGTGCTGTTACTCATGTTGTTACCGATAATGTTACGACTGGTTATGGGTTATTTATTACTACTATGTTAGAAGAAAGTGAAAAATAAGCGGCTCAGTCATTTTTTCGGTGGGAAATATAAAATGTAAAGTAAAACAAAAATAATTGCAAATGAAAAGAAGTCTCGT
>CALVQN010000044.1 GCA_944358135.1 uncultured Bacilli bacterium | reverse complement strand
AGAGGAAAATTATGAATATATTTTTAGGATACTTATTAACATACATCTATGTTTTTTTAATACTAATTGTTTTAGGACTAGTAAAAAAGAAAAAGTTAATTAGTGGACAAACATCTAGAAAACTAATTCACATTCTTATGGGTTTTACTTGGATAATTATGACTTATTTCTTTAAAACAAGTATTCATATGATAATATTACCTATAACTATGGTAATATTTAACTTTATTTCTTACAAATTCAATTTGATAAAGTCAATGGAACAGGAAAATAAAGATTCTAAAGGAACCATTTACTATGCATTAAGTTTTGTCATTTTAGCAACTATTAGCTATTTTTATCCACCATTTTTACCTTACTATGGAATAGGTGTATTTACTCTAAGCATAGGAGATGGCATAGCTCCTTTTATAGGAAAGAAATGGAACAAATATAAAATAGCTAAGACAAATAAAACTTATGCAGGATCACTAACTGTATTATTAAGTACTATTCTAGTCGTATCTATTTTTAGCAGTTATTATCATTTAAATTTAAATATAATCAAAGTAGTATTATTAGGATTAATCTCTATTCCTTTAGAATTAATAAATATTAAAGGCAGTGATAATTTAACATTACCGATAGGAATATCTCTAATAGCATTCTTTCTAGAAGGATGGGTTTAATATGAATATAGGAATAAGTATTTTATTAAGTTTACTATTAGGTTTGCTAGCATTTTTAAAAAAAGCATTAACTATACCAGCCTTGATTTTAGCAGTAATCTTTTCTATTTTCATTGCTAATTATGGTGGACTTACTTCCTTTATTATTTTATTAGTAGTGTTTTTAGGAAGTATAATAACCAAAGTATTTAATAAAAGTAAAAAGAGTGAAAAAAGAAAGCTAATTCAAATTATTTCCAATGTAGGAATAGGAACTCTTAGCTTGATAATATTTAAAATAACAAGAGATAATTTATACTTACTTATTTATGCATCTGTTATGGCTGAATCTCTAGCAGACACTTTAGCATCTGATATAGGAACACTTTCTAAAAAAGAACCAATCAATATTTTAACTTTAAAAAAGGGAGAAAAAGGTTTATCTGGTAATATTAGTATGTTAGGCTTAACAGCTTCCTTAATAGGATCAATCTTAATCGCTCTAATTTACTACATAGGAATAGAGAGAAACATAACATCACTCATTATCATCACTTTATCAGGTTTCTTAGGAAGCATAATTGATAGTATTTTAGGTTCTGCTATTCAAGTAAAATATAAATGTGAAAAGTGTAATAAGATAACTGAAAAAAAAGAACATTGTGGTAAAAAAACAAATTATTATAAGGGAATTAAGTGGATAGATAATAATTTAGTAAATTTATTAAGTAATTTAATTATATTTATAATTTTAAATTATTCCTTAATTTGACAAATAAAAGAAAATTGATATAATATAGCAAGAAATAGGGGAAAAAATTATGATTATTAATGGAACAATTTATGTTAAAAAAGAAATGAAATATACAATAAAGCCAAGAGTTTTTGTAGAAGACTTTAATGGTATTAGACTTGCTACACCTGAGGAATTGGAATTTATTAAGTTATTTGATTCCCAAAGATTTGAACAAAAAACTGAAATAGATTTAGATGAAAATTTTTGGATAATATTTTTAGCAAGCGATAAAATATTTATGCATAACCATAATAATGGAACCTATGAAGAATATAATAATATCGATGAAGTAAATGAGCGTTTTATATCACTAGAATCTTATATAGAACAATCTAGTTATTTGGGAAAGCAGTTAATACTTCCCGTTGGTAGTGAAGTTATAAAAAATGGAAGAAACGTTTATTTAACAAAACCAAGACCAGAATATATTATTCTTTATATTTTACATGACTCACTAATTATAAAAGAACTTGGAGGAAATCAAGAATACAAATTAATTTCTAGATTTAATCCAGATTTTAGCAAATACATAATTGGCGATGAAATAAATCCAGAATATTCCAATAAAAACCAGGTATATCAAGATATTGTTACTCAAATTTATCATAAAGGAAAAAAAGATAATCAAGAATTGAAACGCTAATAAAAATTTGTCAAATGAACCAAATAATGCTATAATAAAGTCGCTTAAAAGGAGCGATTTTTTATGAATGATACAATTTGTGCTATATCAACTGCTTTAGGAGTTGGAGCAATATCAATAATAAGAGTAAGTGGTGAAGAAGCAATAGCTAAAGTTGCCAATCTTTTTGATGGAAAAAACTTAACAGAAGTAGAAAGTCATACAATCCATTATGGTCATATAGTAAGTAACGGTGAGGTTATTGATGAAGTATTAGTAACGGTTTTAAAAGCACCAAAAACATATACCAAAGAAGATATTGTTGAAATTAATTCTCATGGTGGTATTTCGACAACTAAAAAAGTATTAGAAGTATTAATTGAAAATGGCATTCGTCTTGCTGAACCAGGAGAATTCACGAAAAGAGCATTCTTAAATGGCAGACTAGACTTGTCTCAAGCAGAAGCAGTTAATAGTTTAATTAAATCTGAGACAGATTTAGAACGTAAACTCGCCTTAAACACTTTAAGTGGTAAAGTATCAAAAAAGATAAACAAAGTAAGAGGGATTATAGTTGAATTACTAGCTAATATCGAAGTAAATATTGATTTTCCAGAATATGAAGATGCTCTAGAAATCACTTTAGAAAATTTACCGCCAAGATTAAAGGAAATAAAAACTGAATTAGAAAATCTATTAGAAGAATCAAAGATAGGGAAAATTGTCGAAAACGGAATTAGAGTAGCTATAGTAGGTCGTCCTAATGTCGGAAAAAGTAGCATTTTAAATGCTTTATTAAAAGAAAATAAAGCGATAGTAACGGATATTGCAGGAACTACTCGTGATATAGTTGAAGGAACAGTTGAACTTAAAGGAATAGCCCTAAAATTTATTGATACAGCAGGGATTAGAAAAACGGATGATATCGTCGAAAAAATAGGTGTTGATAAATCAATAGAAGCACTTAATTCTGCTGATTTAGTTATTCATGTTTTAAATAATAATGAAGAATTAACTAATGAAGATAAAGAGATTATGGAGAAAATTAAAGACAAAACGCATATTACTTTTATAAATAAAAGTGATTTACCAACCAAATTAAAAATAGATATGGATGTTGTAAAAGGAAATACAATGGACATCAATGGTTTAAATGAATTAAAAGATAAAATAGTCGAACTATTTGATTTAGAAAAAATTAATAACAGCAATTTAGAGGTAGTATCAAGTGCTAGAGAAATAGGTCTTATCAAAGAAGCCTTAAATAGTATTAATCAGGCTCTAGATAATGTGAGTGTATCTCTACCTGTAGATATGATAGCAATTGATATTAAAAAAGCATGGGATTTACTTGGTGAAATAACAGGAGAATCCTATCAAGATGAACTCTTAGATACTTTATTTAGAGAGTTTTGCTTAGGAAAGTAAGGGAATAAAAATGTACGATTTAATTGTAGTAGGAGGAGGACATGCTGGATGTGAAGCAGTCCATATAGGTGCATATCTCGGCCTAAAAACAGCTTTAGTAACAGCAAATATCAAAAATATAGCCGATATGCCATGTAATCCATCAATTGGGGGAACAGCAAAAGGTATAATAGTAAGAGAAATAGATGCCCTAGGTGGAATCATGGGCAAAGTAGCAGACCGATCTCATTTTCAAATCAAGATGTTAAATAATGGAAAAGGACCTGCCGTAAGAAGCTTACGCGCTCAAGCAGACAAAATAACCTATCCTACAGTTATGTTAGAATTTTTAGAAAGTACTCCAAATCTAACCATAATTGAAGGCATGGTTGAAAATTTAATTGTCAAAGAAAACAAAGTAAAAGGTGTTATTTTAAGTGATAAAAAAGAAATTAAAAGTGAGTCTGTTATTCTAACAACAGGAACATACCTTAAAGCTAATATCTTAATTGGTAGTGAAAACACTCCAGGAGGACCTCATGGTGAGTCAAGAAGCAACAATTTAAGTGATAATTTAAAGAAATTAGGTTTAGATGTTCAAAGATTAAAAACAGGAACACCTCCAAGAATAAAGGCAAGTTCAATTGATTTTAGCAAGATGGAAGAAGAATGTGGCGATGATAGGTATTACACCTTTAGTTTTGATAATCCACCATTTTATAAAGTAGATGCACAACAAAAATGTTATCTTTTATATACCAATGCTAAAACTCATGAAATTATCAGAAATAATTTAGAGAAATCAGCGATGTATGGAGGATATGTAACAGGTATTGGCCCTAGATATTGTCCATCCATAGAAGATAAATTAGTCCGTTTTGCTGATAAACCCCGTCATCAATTGTTTTTAGAACCCGAAAGTATTTATTATGATGAATGGTATTTACAGGGATTTTCTACCTCAATGCCAAGAAGCGTTCAAGAAGATATGGTGCATTCCTTAAGTGGACTTGAAAATGCAGTCATTACAAAATATGCTTATGCTATAGAATATGATGCTCTAAATCCATTAGAAATGAAGTCAAGTTTAGAAAATAAAAAAATAGAAAACTTATTTACCGCTGGTCAAATCAATGGAACTAGTGGCTATGAAGAAGCAGCAGCTCAAGGATTAATCGCAGGAATTAATGCTCATCACAAACTAAAGGGATTAGAACCACTAATATTAAGAAGAGATGAAGCATATATTGGAGTACTAATTGATGATTTAGTAACCAAAGGAACCAAAGAACCATATCGTATGCTTACTAGTAGAGCCGAATACCGTCTTATATTACGTCATGATAATGCTGATTTAAGACTGCGTAAAATAGGTTATAAACACAGAACAATAGATGAAGAAAGATATCACAAATTAATAGAAAAAGAAAATAAGATTAATGAAATAAAAAATATTTTAAGAGACAACAATTTAAAATTAAACGCAGAAACCAAAGAACTCTTAAAATTATTAAATGTAGAAATCCCTTCCTTTAGTACTAGTCTTTATGTATTCTTAAAAAGACCAGAAATAAATATGGAGATCATAAAAAAATTAATTCCTCTAGCTTATCCAGAAGAGATATTAGAAGAAGTAGAAATTGAAGTGAAATATGAAGGCTATATAGCCAAAGTTTATAAAGAAGTAGAAAAATCTAAAAAATTAGAAGAAAAATTAATTCCTAAAGATATCAACTATGATGATGTATTAAACTTAGCAAGTGAAGCAAGACAAAAGTTAAAAGAGATAAGACCATTATCCATTGGTCAAGCAACGCGTATCAGTGGTGTTAATCCATCAGATATAGCAATATTAACGGTATATTTAAAGAAAAAATATGATAAATAAGGAGATTCTATGAATATTGAGGAGTTTATAAAAGAAGTAAAAAAACTTAATATTGAAGTAACAGAGCAAAATTTAAAAGATTTAGAAAAATATAAAGATTTATTAATTGAATATAACAAGAAGTTTAATTTAACAGCAATTAAAACTGAAGAAGAAATTTATTTAAAACATTTTTATGATTCTCTAACTTTAACTAAGGGATTAAGTTTAGAAGGAAATTTAAAATTATTAGATATAGGAACAGGAGCAGGGTTCCCAGGCTTAGTTTTAAAAATATTTTATCCCAATTTAGAAATAACATTACTTGATTCCAACAATAAAAAGATAACTTTTTTAGAAACTGTAATTAAAGAATTAAATTTAAAAGATATAATCTGCATTCATAATAGAGCAGAATCTTTACCAGATAATTATCGTGAATATTTTGATATCATAACTTCTCGTGCTGTTGCCCATCTACGTATTTTATCAGAGTTATCAATTCCCTATTTAAAAGTAGGTAGAAAGTTAATAGCCATGAAAGGTATATCTGATGAAGAGATTAAAGAAAGTGAAGAAATTTTAAATAGACTTGATAGTAGCATCGCAAATGTTATTACTTTTAACTTACCAATAGAAAATAGCAATCGCTCTTTAGTAATCATTGAAAAGAAAAAGGAAACAAATAAACTTTATCCAAGAAATTATGACAAAATAGTGAAAAATAAGAAATAAAAAAATAGACATAAATAGTTTTAAGTGCTATTATATTTATAATAAAGGGTGTTGGATATGAAAAAAAATATCGCATTATTTATAAGTATAATGGCACTTATTTTTTCCATAATATTTTTAAGAGTTAATATTAACAAAGAATATAATGGTCCTGGCGGTAACCAAATTAGAGATGGTATATATGAATATGATCTTTTGACTGAGAATCTAGAGGTCAATGGACTAACAATTAAGGATCAAGATATTTATTACTTACTAATGGAAAATATTAATGAAGAAAACATATATAGTTACAAACTAAAAAAACTAGATGTAATAAAAAATGAAGTAACAGAAACAGGTAATTTATCCAACCTAGATACATACTGCACATTAAATGAAGAGCTAATATATTGCCAAAATTCCACTAATATTAAAATATATGATTTAAGCTTAAAAGAAATATTTAGTTATACAAAAGCAATGGACGAAAATGTAAATTACATGCCCTATAAAGATATCTTTATAAGTAAAAAAGATAATAATATTTATTTAATTAGAAATAATGAAGAAGAACTATATCGAAGTATTGATACAGAAAATACTCTATATTATGAAAATTATTATGCTAACTCTAATAATACATTTCTTATTCTTATTGATAATTATGGTTATTATTATTTATATGATATTAATAAAAATGAATTAACTAGTACTAATAAAAGGAATTACATGATATATGATGAAGGGATATTCTTTTATGATGAAGCAAGTTTTAAACTTTATAATTTAAAAAATAATATTGAAAAAGAATATGAAAATCCAACTCAAAAAGGGTACTACTATTCTGGTAATTACCAAGATAATAAATTTTATTTATATGATATTTTTGATAATATATTATATATACAAAACTTAGAACAAGGTACATTACAAGAATTTGATGCTAGCATTTTAAGTGAAGATAATCCTATTTTTAAACTATTATTTAGTAATAACTACTTATATATTTATATATCTCAAAATAACAATAACTTTTATGTTATTGACTTAGAAACCTTAAACTTACCAACTATAAGTATTGAAGAATATACTAATGAAATAACTAATAATATTAATGAACAAATAAAAAATATAGAAGATACTTATAATGTTAATATAAATATCAAAGAAGAAGCAGTAATAGAATTCCCTGATTTTAGTGCGGAAATACTCACAAATAATGAATTAATACTATCATCACTAAATAAAATAAAAGTAATATTAAGCAAATATAATTTAGAATTTTTTGATAGTTTTTATGATAATGGATATGAAGGATTAAACATATATTTAACAGGATCACTAACTCCAAGCAATTATGAAACACAAGCAGCTAATCCTGCAGCATATTCTTTAGTTTATAACAGCGAATATATGATAGTCATCGATTTAAATCAACCAAATATTGAAGAATTATTATGCCATGAATTATTACATAATCTAGAATTTAATTTAAACAATAAAAACATAATTTCTTTTAGCGAATGGAATACATATAATCCAACAGATTATTACTATAATTTTTCATATACTGGTAGCTATGATTATAGCAATACCCTAACAGAAGAAGATAGAAACAACGTATATTTCATTGATCCATATTCTAAAACTTATCCAACAGAAGATAGAGCAAGAGTATTTGAAAAAGTTTGTTCATGTGAAAGTAACAGCATTGTAAATGAATATCCTCATTTATATCAAAAAAGTTTATATTTAAAAGAGGAAATAACAAAATACTATCCTAGTTTAGCCAATACAAGTTTGTTTGACAGTCTAAATTGAAAAATATATACTTGTCTTTATTTAAAAAATAAGATATACTTTTTGTAGATATTGACTTCTACGTTGTTTTTTAACAATGATGAAATGTCGGTGTCTTTTAATTTAGGAAAGTTTATAAGCAATCAGGATAAATTCCATACAGAAATGAACTTGTAAATTTATGTAAAATATGATATATTAAATATGTAAGTGTTATCCAGATTGGATAACGCCTGCACAAAATGTTACGGCGCTACATATCAGCGCTTTTTCTTATGGTCATCTCTAATAATAGAGATTAGCATAATTATTATAATCAGTAATAGTTTAGTATCACTCATTTACATCCCTCCTACTTTCGTCAAAACCCCCTGAATAAAATCAAGTAGTTTAAACTACTGATAAAAAGAAAGCAGGCACTGCCAATAACTGGATAACGGTAATCTATTATGAAGGATAATAATAAAAAAAGCAAGAAAAAGCGTTCGACAAATTCCGACAATGTCGAAAGTATAAAAAGAATCCCAAGTACTTTACTTTAAATACTTGGGATTGTCAATTTTACCTAAAAGGTAATCAGCAGAGATATTATATTTTTTACAAATAACACAAAGAAAAGAAGTTAAAATCAATGTTTTCCCTTTTTCATAAGAAGAAATTACAGAATGAGTTGTATGCAAAATATTTGCTAATTTTTCTTGAGTAAGTTTATTTTCTTTTCTAAATTCTTTCAATCTAATACCTATTTTAGAATTATCCAACAACACCTTTTTATTAGCATTATCTTTAGAATTACTAAAGCCAAGTAAATAATCAATAGAAACAAGAAAATAATTACTTAAAGTATTTAAATGTTGAATAGGAATAATTTTATCAGCTATCTCATATTGAGAATACAACCCTCTACTAATCCCCAAGATACTAGCAATATCGCTTTGAATTAACCCATTATCCTCTCTTAATTGTTTTAAAATTCTTCCATAATCCATAAAAATTCACCATATTAATTTTCTCATGTAATTGTAATCACAAAATATTTTGCACCTAAATACGACATTTTTCTTGACTTTTATAATTTCTAAGATTATAATTTAACTATAAGCTAGGAAACTATATCATAGCTTATATCTTTACAAAATCAAATGAAGTAAAACTTCACAAGAAAGGATATAATAGTTATGGAATTTGAAGTACTTAAAAGAAACAATATAAAAAGGAATGTAATTATTGTATTATTTATAATTATTATAATAAGTGCAGTAATACTTAATTATACATTAGCTAAATATAGAGTAACAGATAGTGTACCTATAATAAATAGTGAGATAAATTATAAAGTACCAGATTTAAATATGGTATCTTTATATATAGCTAATGAAGAAGGAACATATATAGAAGCAGACACTATACCTGAATCAGGATATGCATTAAACAAAGAACAAAGTTATTGTGGAATATCTAATAATGGAGAAATCATTAAAGATGATATAGTAAATATAGTATATGAGAATGGTCAAGTTAATGTATTAGGATTAACTAAAAAAGGAACAAAGTGTTACCTATATTTTGATGAAAATACACCATCTTATACTATGACAGAAATCATAGCAAGCTATAATGTAGGAAATAGAGAAAATTTTAGTAGACCTTATACCTCTACTACAACTAATACAGTGTACACAACAACAGATTGGAAAGGAACAAGTTATTACTTTGCCGGAGCACCAACGGATAATTGGGTACAATTTGGGGGATTCTACTGGAGAATTGTGAGAGTTAATGGAGATGGAAGTATAAGACTCATCTATAACGGAACAAGTACAACTACAACAGGTACAGGGACTTTAATTAATAACGGTTCAGCCCAAGCTTTCAATAGTGAATATAATCGAAGTGAGTATGTAGGACTCAAATACACAAGTGGTGAGCAGCATGGCCAAACAACGAATAGTTCAATACTAAACACACTACAAGCATGGTATAACAGTAGTAATCTAGATGATTATGCAAATTATATCGATAATACCATAGGATTCTGCAGTGATAGAAACATGGAAAGAGGATCCAATTGGAGTAGTCAACCAAGCGGCGAAATGTATTATGCAGCGTGGGAAAGATTATATATGAATAAGAACCCAAGCTTAGCATGTAGCAGTAATGACATAATCAAAGAACCAGTAGGGTTAATCACAGCCGATGAAGTAGCCTTTGCTGGTGGAGTCTTAGTAATAGCGAATCAAAGTTATTACTTATATAACAACCAATATTATTGGACAATGACTCCTGATTATTATAATGGAAGTGAAGCTGGTGTAATGGTTATGTTGGAAAATGGTAGTATTGGAGATAATGGTGGCAATGTAAATTGGGATAAATATAATCGCTGTGTACTAGTTTGTAAGGGGTAAAAGTATTTTCAAACACAAAGATATGTAGTATAATAAATATGTCGAA
>CALVQN010000043.1 GCA_944358135.1 uncultured Bacilli bacterium | reverse complement strand
CAATTTGATAGTATTCACCTATGAAACTGATAGTATTCGTATACGAAATTGATAGCAACCTATAACCAAATCGATAGTATTAGTAAAATTTTAATTTTTTTAGAGTTTTTGCAAAAACTCACGAATAACGTCGACTTAGCAGAAGCTATTTAAAAAAATTGTTACTTATGATAGTAACAATTGTAGTTAAAGCAGATTCAACTTATCTTTTATGCTTTCTTGTAATAATTTTGAAAAATTAATTCCTTTCATATCAGCAAGATTTTTTAACCATTCTGGCATAGTTACGGTTGTGTTTACTGTTTTAGAAGATATTTTTCTTTCGTGTTCTAATGGATCTAATTCGACCATAGTAATAAATTCATCATCTTTAACTTTTATATTCATATAATTAAAGGTTGGTTTTGGTAATTTGTCTTTATATTCTGGTAACATATTAAATAATGCATCTTGTGCCATATAATAAGCGTTATCAAATCCTTCACCATAAGTAAAGATGTTGTCAAAATCTATAAATTTTACGTTATAATATTTTCCTTCTTTGGAAAATAGTGCTGGATAGAAATATTTTTTCATGTTTTACATTTGATAGTTATCAAAATTTTATGCCTGTATATTTAATGATTTGAGTTAAAGTTCCCTTTGGTATATCTCCTTTATGATTAGGAATGATACAAGTTAAATTTTCTTTTTTTAATTTCATATGTGATCCTTTTTGGCTTACTAGTACCCAACCATCTTTTTTAAGAACTTTAACTGGTTTTTTGACAACTACCATTTTTTCTCCTTTCTTTTAAATTATAACAGGTGTTTATACACGTGTCAACACATATTTTGTGGTAAATGTTCATTTCTTTTTTCCTTTCTAGCAGCACTATACTAAAAAGGCAAATATTAGTCAAATTGCCAATTTGATAGTATTCACCTATGAAACTGATAGTATTCGTATACGAAATTGATAGCAACCTATAACCAAATCGATAGTATTAGTAAAATTTAAAAAAATTAGCAGTTATATATTGACAAGTGCTAAACATAATATTATAATGATGTTAGCACTTAAGGATAATGGGTGCTAAAGTTGGTGATTAAAGTGGATGATAGACAAAAGAATTTACTTAAGGAAATTGTGGAGTGCTATATCAAAGAAGTTAAACCAATTGGTTCAAAGCATCTTTGTGATAAATTTAATTGCTCTAGTGCTACTATCCGAAATGAAATGGCTGTTTTAGAAAAGTTAGGATTATTAGAAAAAAATCACATTTCAAGCGGTCGAATTCCTAGTGAGGCTGGATATAGATATTACGTTGAACATTTAATGCAGCCTAAGGAATTAAGTGGAGAGGATATGCTTAAACTTCAAACATTATTTTCTAATAAGAATTTGACTGTTAGTGATGCGATAGAAAGATGCCTAGAAATAATTAGTGAAATTACTAATTATACGAGTATTTCTCTTGGTGAATATAGCGATGAAAATGTTTTGAGACAAGTTAATATTATTCCTTTGGATGAGACTAAATTAGTAGCTCTAGTTTGTACAGATAAAGGAATTGTCAAGAATAAACAGTTTAATATTTCTCCTGATATTAATATGATGGAAGTAGTAAAAATTAGTGAGATCATTAATAAAATGTTGGTGGGAACTCCTATATCTATGGTTGGAGAAAGGCTTGAGTATGATGTTAAACCAATTATTTCTAAACAAGTAGAACAATATGAAGCAGTTTATGGAATTTTCTATGATGCTTTCCATGATTTTATTAGTAATAATGAAAACATCCACGTTGTAGGTAAATCAAAAATGTTAAATCAACCTGAGTATAGTGAACCATCTGAAATTAGAAGACTTATCTCTAAACTTGAAGATGAAGAACAGGTAAGAAAAATTGAGAAAAATGATAATCGTGATATTAGTATTTATATTGGAAGTGAAAATAATTTTGATGATAATGTTACGGTTGTTAAAACCAATTATTCTTTAGGAGGTGAGGAAGGAACAATAGCTATTATTGGTCCTAAGAGAATGGAATATGATCGGGTTGTAGCAGTGCTTAATATTTTGAACAAATGGTTAGAGGAAAAAGGTGATTAAATGGAAGAAGAAGTAAAAAATGAACAAACAGTAGATACTTTAGATCAAGAAGAGGTAAATACTGTTTGTGAGGAGGTTAGTAAAGAAGAGGCTCCACCTAAGAAAAAGGTAAAAGAAAAGAGAAAAAAAATTGATAAAGAAAAAGATGAGCTGATTAAAGCTAATCTTGATTTAAAAGAAAAGGTGCTGCGTATTACAGCAGAAATGCAAAATATTAGAAGACGTAGTGAAATTGATCTTGCTAATGCTTATAAGTATGATGGATTTGATATTATGGAAAAATTGCTTCCTGTAATTGATAATTTTGAGAGAGCAATAAGCATTAAACAGGAAGGAACAGAGAAATTTTTAGCGGGATTTAAAATGATTTATGATAATTTAAGAGAAATTCTTAAAAGTAAAGGGGTAGTAGAAATAGATGCTTTTCATAAAGAATTTGATCCTAATATGATGAATGCTGTTATGACTGATACAAATAGTGAATATGCTAATAATGTAGTTTTAGAAGTGCTGCAGAAAGGATATATGTATCAGGATAGGATACTTAGACCAGCGATGGTTAAAGTAAATGAAAGAGAAGAAATTACTCAAGAGAATAATGAAAGGAATGATGAATAATGAGTAAAATTATCGGTATAGATTTAGGTACAACTAATAGTTGTGTTGCTGTTTTAGAGGGTGGTGAACCAAAAGTTATCCCTAATGCTGAGGGAGCTAGAACCACACCTTCTGTAGTAGCCTTTAAAGGCGATGAAGAAATGGTAGGACAAATAGCACGTAACCAAGCAGTTACTAATGCTAAGAATACAATTTCTTCTATTAAAAGAAAAATGGGTACTAGTGAGAAAGTAGAAGCTAATGGTAAGAAGTATACACCTGAAGAAATTAGTGCAAAAATACTTGCTAAATTAAAGAAAGATGCAGAAGCTTATTTAGGTGAAAAAGTAACAAAGGCAGTTATTACTGTTCCTGCATACTTCAATGATGCAGAAAGACAAGCTACTAAGAATGCTGGTAAAATAGCAGGACTTGAAGTAGAAAGAATTATCAATGAACCAACTGCTGCTGCCCTAGCTTATGGTCTTGATAAACAAGATAAATTACAAACTATTTTAGTTTATGACTTAGGTGGAGGTACATTCGACGTATCAATACTTGAGTTAGGTGATGGTGTATTTGAAGTTAAATCTACCGCTGGTAATAACCGTTTAGGTGGAGATGACTTTGATGAAAGAATCATGGATTATCTTGTAGATGAATTTAAAAAAGAAAATGGTGTTGATTTATCTAAAGATAAAATGGCTATGCAACGTATTAAAGATGCTGCTGAAAAAGCTAAAAAAGATTTGTCTGGTATGACTACTGCCCAAATTAGTTTACCATTCATCGCTCAAAATGATGAAGGACCTCTACATTTTGAGACAACTTTATCAAAAGCTAAATTCGAAGATTTATGTCGTGATTTATTTGATTCAACACTTGAACCAGTACATAAAGCTTTGAAAGATGCAAAACTCTCTGCTAAAGATATTGATAAAGTAATCTTAGTTGGTGGATCTACACGTATTCCGTATATCCAAGAATTAGTTAAGAAAGAACTTGGACAAGAGCCTAATAAGAGTGTAAACCCAGATGAAGTAGTTGCTATGGGTGCTGCTATTCAAGGTGGTGTTTTAACTGGAGAAGTTGAAGATATTGTGTTACTTGATGTTACACCATTATCTTTAGGACTTGAAACATTAGGTGGAGTTATGACTGTATTAATTCCAAGAAATACTACTATTCCAACAAGTAAATCTCAAGTATTTTCTACAGCTGCTGATAATCAACCTGCTGTAGATATCCATGTTCTTCAAGGTGAAAGACCAATGGCCGCTGATAATAAAACTTTAGGTAACTTCCAATTAACTAATATTCCACCAGCACCAAGAGGAGTACCTCAAATTGAAGTTAAATTCGATATTGATGCTAATGGTATAGTTAATGTTACTGCTAAAGATTTAGGTACAAATAAAGAACAATCTATTACTATCACTTCTTCAACTAATCTATCAGATGATGAAATTGATAAGATGGTTAAAGAAGCTGAGGCTAATAAAGAAGCTGATGAAAAGCGTAAAGTGGAAGCTGATGTTAAGAATGATGCTGAATCTATGATCTTTGCAACAGAAAAAGCTTTAAAAGATTTAGGTGATAAAGTTGATAAGAAAGATAAAGAAGAAGCTGAAGAAAAATTAGAAGAGTTAAAGAAAGCTATGGAAGCTAATGATACTGATGATATCAAGAAGAAGACAGAAGCTTTAAATGAAGTAGCCATGAGACTTGCCACTAAAGTTTATGAAGAAGCAGCTAAGAAGAATCAAGAGACACAAACTACTGAATCTACAGAAGACGCTAAAACCGATAAAGACAGCAAAGATGATGTAGAGGAAGCTAATTACGAAGAAAAATAAGTTCTAGGAAACTAGAACTTTCTTTAGAGAAAGGAATATTATGACAAAAGCAAGAAAAGATTTTAAGGATGATTTAAAATGGAAGGTAGAGGACTTATATTCTAGTGAAGAGGATTTTGAGTTAGATTATCAATATGTAAAAAAGCATTTAAAAGAATATGAGAAATATCAAGGACATTTACTTGATAAGGAGAATATATTATATGAAGCTTTAAACTTTGATCATGAGTTAGCTAAAATTATGGAAAAAATATATGTTTATGCTCATATAAATAATGATAGTGATACTACTGATACTAAATATCAAACTATGTTTGGTAGGGCATATAAATTATATGAAGAATATAATGAAGTAACTTCTTTTATTACTCCAGAAATTTTAAAAGGAGATTATGAACTAGTTTCAGAATATATCAATAAAAATCCTAAACTAAAACAGTATGAAAGAGTGTTTAAAGAAATTTTTAGAATGAAAAAGTATGTTTTAAGTGATAAAGAAGAGAAGATACTTTCTTCTTTATCTACATCTTTTAATACTCCTGATCAAGTATATTCTTATCTTACTGATGCAGATATGAAATTTGGTACTATTAAGAATAGAAATGGAGAAAAAATAAACTTAAATGAGAGAACTTATCATGAGTTTATTGAGTCTACTAATAGAAAAGAAAGAAAAGTAGCTTTTACTAAGTTATTTTCTACTTATGGAGAGTTTAAAAATACTTATGCAAGTTTACTTGCTAGTGAAGTTAATAATCATAATAAAGTAGCTCAAATTAGAGGATATAAAAGTGCTAGAGAGGCTTCTTTATATGGAAATGAAATTCCTGTAGAAATTTATGATAATTTGATTCGTACTGTTAAAAAGCATGTTGATCCCTTATCTAGATTTTGGAAAATTAAGAAATATGCTTTAGGGGTAAGTTCTCTTCATCTTTATGATACTTATACAGCATTAACTAATGGTACACAAAAAAAGTATACTGAGAGGGAAGCTGAAGAATTGCTCTATAAAGCTTTAAGTGTACTTGGAGATACATATATTGATGATTTAAAGAAAGCATTTAAAGAGAGATGGATTGATTTTTGTCCAAATGATGGTAAAAGAAGTGGAGCATATTGCACAACTTGTTATACTGTCCATCCTTATGTGTTATTAAGTTATACTGGTACACTTGAAAATGTTTCAACTCTTGCTCATGAACTTGGACATGCTATGCATTATTATTATGCAATGCATAATCAATCTTTTGAGGATTATGGATATTCTATTTTTGTTGCTGAAGTGGCTAGTCAAGTAAATCAAATTTTACTTAGTAAATATTTACTAAATCACACAACAGATGTAGAAGAAAAAAAATATTTACTTGATGATTTGATTAGAGATTTTAAAGCTACTATTTATCGTCAAACTATGTTTGCTGAATTTGAGGCTAAGATTCATGAAGCAGCGGAGAATGGAGAAGTTTTAACTCATGAGTATCTATGTGATACTTACTATAAACTTAATTTAGAATATATGGGTAAAAATATTGTTGTTGATGATTTGATTAAATATGAGTGGGAAAGAATTCCCCACTTCTATATGAATTTTTATGTATATCAGTATGCTACTGCTTATGCAGCAGCAATAAAAATTGCTATGGATATCATGGATAACAAAGAGAATGCTTTAGAAAATTATTTAGAGTTCTTAAAATTAGGGGCTACTAAAACACCGATAGAATCTTTAAAAATCGCTGGTGTAGATATGACTAAAGAAGATGCTTTAAATGATGCTTTTGTCTATTTTGAAGAATTAGTTAAAGAACTAGAAAGTTTATATAAAATTGGAGGTGAAGAACATGAATAAGAAAGATTATTATGAAGTCTTAGGAGTTAGTAAAACTGCTACTGATGAAGAGATAAAAAGAGCTTTTCGTAAACTTGCTAAACAATATCACCCTGATAACAAACAAACAGGAGATGAAGCTAAGTTTAAAGAAGTTGGAGAAGCATATGCTATACTATCTGACCCACAGAAAAGACGCCAATATGATCAATTTGGACATCAAGCATTTACTAATAATGGTAATGCTGGATATAGTGGCTTTAGTGCTGATGATATTGATTTAGGTGATATTTTTAGCGAAATCTTTGGTGGTGGATTTAGTGGTTTTGGTGGGTTCTCTAACTTTGGGAGAACAAATACTAGAACTAATTCTAAAAGACCTAGAAAAGGTGCTGACAGCTTAGTTACCGTTACTCTTGATTTTGATGAAGCAATTAATGGCTGTAAGAAAACAATTACTTTAGATTTAAATGAAAAATGTGAATCTTGCCATGGAGCAGGTGGATTTGATGAGAAAACTTGTCCTACTTGTGGAGGTACAGGCAGAATTGTTTCTGAACAAAGAAGCTTGTTTGGTGTATTTCAAACTCAAACTACTTGTAATGAATGTGAAGGTACAGGAAGAGTATTTAAAAGAACATGTACTGAGTGTAATGGAACTGGTAATGTAAGAAAGAAAAAAGAAATCGAAGTAACTATTCCCGAAGGAGTTGATACTGGCTATCAACTTAGAATTAGTGGTAAAGGTTCAGCAGGAGTTAATGGAGGACCTAATGGGGATATTTATATTGAATTTAAAGTTAAATCTCATCCGTTATTTGAAAGAGAAGATGAAGATATTTATTTAACTGTTCCTCTTACTGTTACAGAAGCAATTCTTGGCTCAAAAAAAGAGATACCAACTCTAACAGGTAATGTAATACTAGAAGTTAAACCAGGAACTAATAGTGGAGATAAAGTTAAACTTAAAGGTAAGGGAGTTAAAAAGATTAATTCTTTTGGTAAAGGAAATATGTATGTAGTTTATAAAGTGATTATGCCAGATAGACTGTCAATGGCTCAAAAAAGATTAATCAAAGAACTAGCTGATACTAAATTAGATGATGCTCCTGAATTTAAAGAGTTCAAAAAATATTTGTAAGACATCAAAAAAAGATGTCTCTTTTTTTGAACATTTTTGGCTGAAATGTTGTAAAAATTTTGTCAAATAATACGGAAATAGTAACAGAAATGTTGATAAACACTCAATAATAATGTATATTAGAAATATAAAATATAAAAATATCATAGAGTAAAGTTTTGGTATGTTTTATTAGAGAATATGACAAACTATATAATATGATATATAGAATAAGGAGTTAGTTTATGAAAGTGTTGGAAAAGTTTAGAAATAAGAAAGTATTTATTCTATATCTAGTAGGAGTATTATTATTATCAACAAGTGTATCTTTTGCTTATTTTGTAAGTAGAACTAATACATCAGGCGAAGGTGGTGTAGCAGTAGGTACTACTACTACAATTAAATCAGAGGGTATTAATGCTGAGGGAACAATAGAATTTAATAATGTAGATATGTATCCAGGGCATATTGGTATAGCAGGAATAAAGGTAACAGCAACAGGTACAACACCAATGATCTATAACGTAGTATTTAATGGAACTAATACTTTTACTACACCTCTAAATTACACAATATATAAAACAACAACAGAGATAGATGTAAGTTATACATGTAATAAAAGGGAAGAAAGACAAGGAGTAAATACTATCTATTATGAAGAGTGTACGGGAAATAATATAGAACAGTTAGGTAGTGCAGTTAAAACAGGAACAATCCATACCAATGAAGGAAAGACAACATTACTAGATAGTGAGATTATACTAGGAACAGAAGAAGGAGAAGAAGTATATTACTATGTTGTAATGGAATTTCCCAATGAAGAAGAAAATCAAAATGATGATATAGGAAGTAGTATAAGTGGGAATATAACAATAGAAGAAGGAGACGAATACAAGAATCCAGAAGTAACTTTAACAGGAACTATAGTAAGTGGAAATAATGGATGGGTAAAAAGTGCAAGTATCAATGCCAATGTAGAAACGCAAACAGGGAAATATGAAGCATTATACTGTACAACAACAGAAGACAGTTGTACCCCAAATACAAGTGCAAATATAAGTGATAATACATTTAGTGTAACACTCAATAATAATAGTTCAGCACAAAAGATATGTGTAGAAGTAACAGATGAATATAATCAAAAAGCAAATGGATGTAGTGAAGTATATAAAGTAGATGGAGAGATACCAAATGTTACAATAGCAAGCAGTAGTTCAACAGAAAACAGTATCACAGTAACAGTAAATGGAAGTGATACACATAGTGGAATAGTACAATATAGATTCAGTAATAATGGTGGAAGTAGTTATACAGAGGTAAGTTCAACAAATAATAGTTATACCTATACATTTAATGGACTAAATGATGGAACAACTTACACTATAGCAGTACAAGCAATAGATGAAGCAGGAAATACAAGTAGTACAGTAACAAGAAGTGTAGCGACAGAAAAATCTGGCGATACCATGCAAGAAATTATAGCAGGATACAACATAGGAAATAGGGGAAGCTTCAGTAGTGTGTATACGACAACAACAACAAATACCGTATTTCAAACAACAGATTGGAAAGGAACAAGTTATTACTTTGCAGGAGCACCAACAGACAACTGGGTAAGATTCGGAGGATTCTACTGGAGAATAGTAAGAGTAAATGGAGATGGAAGTGTAAGACTCATCTATAACGGAACAAGTACAACAACAACAGGAACAGGAACAATGATAAATAGTAGTCAAGCTTTCAATAGTAGTTATAATAGAAGTGAGTATGTAGGGTTAAAGTATACAAGTGGCCAACAGCATGGCCAAACAGAAAATAGTGATATCCTTATTGAATTACAGTCATGGTATAGTAGTAGTGGATTATCAGCAAATCAATATTCACAATATATTGATACAAGTGTAGGATTCTGTAGTGATCGAAACATGAATAGTGGATCAAGTTGGAGTAGCCAACCAAGTAGTACAATTTATTATGCAGCATATGGAAGAATAGAACAGAATCAAAGTCCAAGTTTGTCCTGTACAAGTAGTGATATCATCGCTGAACCAGTAGGACTCATTACAGCAGATGAAGCGATGTTTGGGGGAGTGCCATGGAGTGGAAATGCCACAGGAAATTACTTAATTAATGGTCAAGTGTACTGGACAATATCTCCGTCTTACTTTAATGCTGCGGACAGTCATGCTTACGTGTTCCGTGTGGGTTCGGTTGGCTACCTCTACGGCGTCGTGGATGGCACGCGGGGTGTGCGCCCAGTAATCAATCTGAAGGCTAATACAAAATTTCAAGGAAGTGGAACAACAACAGATCCATATGTAGTTGTATGACAACTACATATGGTAGAGAGACACTCGTAGTGAGTGTAGATGAAGTGTGATGCGAAATGACTCTTCATTTGGGAAAATATTTGAGTATTGTTAACTAAATTAGTGCAGTATGTTTGCGCTACATAGATAAATCGCCGCTTGAGTCCGAGAGGGCGAATGGCGATTTAAAGAGTGAGGAATGAAATTTGAAAAGTAAATATTTTGTGGTTAAAGGTAGATATAAAGATTGTGTTGTATTTGTTAAGAGTGGTAATTTTTGAAATGTGTTTTATAAAGATGCTCTAATTATACATGGTATTACTGGTTATAAAGTTAGTAATAATAAATTAGGGTTTCCTATTAAAGTATTAGGTAAAGTATTAAAGGTGGTTAGCTCTTTAAATATGAGTTATGTATTGGTATATGAATTAAATGATATTGTTATATATGAATATCCGTTTAATTCATATACTTTTTATTTGGATTATTAGTTAGTATTTACAGCTAGGCAAGAGATTAGAAACATAATCTCTTGTTTTTGTGTGGATAAATAGACAAAAGTTGTGG
>CALVQN010000042.1 GCA_944358135.1 uncultured Bacilli bacterium | reverse complement strand
CACTTTATACCACTTCTCATTCTAGTATAATTGTATCATACACTTTGGCTTAATTCAACTAACTTGGAGAAGAACCACTAGATTATACACCCTCGAGGTCATAGGTCTTGTCAATTTTATATCTAAAAAAACAGACAGATTTGTCTGTTACTTACGTATTCTCTTGTAAGAATCTAGATTTTTATTTATTCCCGTTATACATGCTTTTTGTGCTTCTAAACTTTTTAAATCTTTAAATATAGAAACATATTTGTCAGCAGTACTCATGATTCTTCCTTCTTGATATTTGCTGCGACATAAAGATATATGACCAATCTTTGAACGCATACTAGAACTGATAATTAAGTTTTTAATTGTTGGTTCTAGTTTTTTAAATTTTTGTTCATTATTTAGTTCAGCTGGTGTTTCATCTAAAGCTCTAACTGGAAATGGATACATATGATGAATAATTCCATCAATAATTATTTCTGATTTCTTTTCATTTTCAAAATACATTGGATACCAAACACTAGCATTAATTGCTCCTTCAATAGGATGAGTAAATCCGTGTCTGTTAGTCATTCTAGATTTTATAATTCCTGAATTTTGCCATGGAATTTCATATAAATCATGGAACATTGCTATGGTAACGGCTATTTCTAAGTTTTCTTCAGGTAATTTTTTCTTTTTCGCAATTAGATAAGTTACAACAGCATCACTTAAAATATGATATCCTAAACTAATATCAGCATGATGAGCAAATTCTAGAGCATTCATTCTTCTTTGAAATTCTTCATGAGTAAATATAGGATAAATTATTCCCCAAAGTTTAGTTTTATCTTCATTTGGTAAATCATATTTATCCATAATCTCATTAACAGTATTAATATTATTTTTTAAACAATACATTCTTAATTCCCCCTTTTAAGTAACTTAATTATAGCGCAAAAACTTTTGTTTGTCAAATTTTGTAAAATAAAAAGAGGATTATTCCTCTTCATGATTACATCCGCATGTATTTTCTTTTGAACATTCACAAGACTTGCAATCACAATTCTCTTCATCTTCTTCAATACTAATTGCACTAGTAGGACAAGATGAGATTGCACTTGCTAGATCGCTACTGTCAAGATTTTCTTGATTGATCGCATGACTTAATCCTTCGTCATTAAACTCAAAATGTTCTGGATCAATAGATACACATGCTCCACAACCAATACATGCATCTTCATTTACAATAATTTTTTTCATATCTTTTCTCCTATCTGCTTAATTATATCAAAACTTTGACAAAATGGAAAGATAAAGCCTTTAAAATATAAAAAAAATATGTTATCATTATATTGAAGGATCGTGGCGTTATGAAAACAAGAATGGAAAAATATTATGATGAAGAAAATAATAATATAGCCCTTAGAGAGAAAAAAAATAAGAGTCTTTATGAAAATATTGACGATTATGAAGTCGAAGATTATAAAATTGAAGCAAATGCTACTGTTCTTGATAATAATGCTAAAAATATTGATGTTGAAAAAATCAAAAAGATTTTGGATACAAAGTATAATAGGCAGCCTAAGAGAAGAAGCATTGTTTTAGAAGAAGAAAAATATAGTGAACCAGATATTAGTTTGGATGAAACTAGAGAATATGATATTAATGCTATTTTGGAACATGCACGTAGTGAAAAAGAAGTGGATTATGAAAAAGAAAGACTAAAGAAAATTCGTGATACACAATATGATATATTAAATAGTTTAGATATTGAAGGGGAAGAAAAAGAAGAAGAAAAGACTGAAAATAGTGAGTTAATGGAACTTATCAATACAATTACTGCTAAAGAGTTAGAAGTTAAACATGAAAAAAAAGAAGATAATTTAGATCCTCTTGATATCTTAACTGATTTAAAGGGTAGTGATGATACTGTTGTTGTTGATGGAGTACATGAGGAAGAAGAAAGTGTTAATGAGACATCGCCAATTATGTCTTTAGAAGAAGCAGACAAGATTAAGCCTACAATTATGGATAATAAAACGGTTGATTTAACTAATACTCTTCAGTTTACACAAAGTGATTTTGATGATTTTAATGATCTTAAAAAAGAAGTAAAATCTAGTAGAGCTTTGATTTATATTATTATTGTGATTGTTAGTCTTATATTAATCGCAGGTATTATTATCTTTTTAAATAATTTTTTAAATCTTTCTTTATTTTAGTGCATATATTTTAATATGAGAAATAGTTTTAAAAGTACACGTTTATATCATGGTAAACTTTCAAAAATAATTTTTGTTACAATTATTTTGATTGTGTTGTTTACCTTTTTTTTATTATCTAAGTTCGTTCATCAATTAGATAAATCTTTGGTTGATATAAGTACTAATGAAATTACAAGAGTTACTTACAGGTTTATTACAGATAAACTTAATCAAAATATATTTAATGATCAGAATTTAGAAGATATTTTGATTTTAGAGAAAAATGATTCAGGAGAAATTCTTTATGTAGATTTTAATTTAGATCAGGCTTATCAAGTTTTAGATCAAGTATCTTTAGTTTTAACTAATTCTTTTGATGAGCTTGAAAGTGGAAATGTTAGTGTGGCTTATCTAGATTCTGAGTTATCTCATGAGCTTGGTAGTATGGTTTTGTCTATTCCAATAGGAAATAGTTTTGAACATTTATATTTTTATAATCTTGGTCCAAGAATTCCTGTACGGATTAACTTTATTGGTTCTGTTTTGACTAATTTAAAAACTAAGGTTACGGATTATGGTTTTAATAATGCTTTAGTAGAATTATTTGTATATATTGAGTTTAAGACTCAAATTATGAGCCCTTTTGAAGTAGAAGAGGTAACTTTACAGTATGATGCTGTAATTGCTTCTATGATGATTGAAGGGGAAGTACCGCAGTTTTATGGGGGAACTATAGAAAAAGAGAGTAGTATCTTTACAAAAGATATAGAATAAAAATGTCTTATGGGTTAATAACATCTGGTGAATTATATTCAAATATTAAACATATTATTTTTTATAAAATAAAAAACTTAGATTTCTCTAAGTTTAATTAGCATTTATGGTAGCGACGGAGGGGATCGAACCCCCGACCTACCGGGTATGAACCGGTCGCTCTAGCCAGCTGAGCTACATCGCCATTTGTCAAAGCACTAATAATATATCATAAATATTTTAGTTTTACAATACCTAAATTGCAAAAAAATAGATTGAAAAAGACTTGATTTTAGTCTTTTTAAAGTGTTATGATATTAGCGGTGATAGATATGACTAAAAATTGTTGTTGCTGTATTTATTATTTAAACAAATTTTAGTCATGTGAACTTTTTGGTACCTTTTAATCAATAGTTTATATGATAGAGTAGGAGGTACTTTTTATGTTTATCAAGTTAGTTAATAGTATTCGATGTTGTATTTCTCTTATGTTTAATTTAGAAAGGAAAGAGGAATATGATAGATAAATTAATTGGGAATACACCCATGATTAAAATTAGATATAGATATCAAAATCAGGAAAATTATGTTTATGCTAAATTAGAATATTATAATTATTCAGGAAGTATTAAAGACAGAATAGCTTATTATATATTAACAAAATCTAAAGAATTGGGTTATTTAAAAGATGGACAAGCAATTGTTGAAGCGACAAGTGGGAATACAGGAATTAGCTTTGCTGCTTTAGGGGCGCTTATGCATTACCCTGTTCATATCTTTATGCCAGATTGGGTTAGTTTAGAGAGAATTAAGATTATGGAACTTTATGGTGCTCATGTTTATTTGGTGAGCAAAGAAGAAGGAGGATTTAAGGAAGCAATTAGAAGAAGCGAGGAGTATGCTAAAAAGATTAATGGCTTTCTTCCTAAACAATTTGAAAACACTTTAAATATTGAAACTCACTATAATAGTACAGGAAAAGAAATATTAAGAGATTTACCAGAGGTGGATACTTTTATTAGTGGTATTGGTACAGGTGGTACTCTTATGGGTGTTGCAAAATGTTTGAAAGAACATAAAAATAATGTTAGGATTGTAGCTTTAGAACCTAGTAAAATGCCAATCTTAAGTGGCGGTAAAATAATAGGGAATCATAAAATTGAAGGAATAGGAGATGATTTTATTCCTGAGATTGTTGATAAAAAGTTGATTGATAGAGTTATATTAATTGATGATGATGATGCAATAAATATGAGTAGATTACTTGCTAAAAAGTTGGGAGTGGGAGTTGGTATCTCTAGTGGAGCCAATTTCTTAGCTAGTGTTTTATCATGTGGTAGGTGTGTTGCTACTGTGTTTGCAGATGATTTAAAGAAATATTTGTCTACAGATTTGGTTAAAGATGTTGATAATAATCCAAATTTTATTTCTAATCAGATTGAGTTATTAGATTTTGAAGTAATAAATTAATGTTGTGTTTAAAAAATGTTTTTTTCTTCTTTGTTTTTTGATATAATTATTTTAATTAATGGAGGTAGTATGAAGAAGAAAATTGTTATTGGGGTTAGTGTTTTAGTTATTTTGGCAATAGTGGTAATTACTTTATTTTTTGTTTTTCATCAAGAAGAAGCAGAAGTAAGTGATGCTTTAAAGTTTCAATCCGAATATTCAAAAGTAGAAAAAGATAATGTTTTTGTTTATCGTAGTGCAGATGAAATTATTCGAATTTTAGAACATGGTACTGGTGTTGTCTATTTGGGTTTTCCAGAATGTAAGTGGTGTCAGCAGTATGTTACTTATTTAAATGAAGCAGCTAAGAATAATAATATTACGCGTATTTATTATTTAGATATATTAGATGATAGAAATGATTATACAGAAGAATATCAGAAAATTGTTTCTTTGTTAGATGAATATTTAGAATATGATGAAGAAGGAAATAAAAAAGTATATGTACCAGCAGTTATTGTAGTTGATGGTGGTAAGATTGTTGGCTTTGATGATGAAACAAGTTTAGATACTCATCAGTTAGATGATCCAGAAGAATATTGGACAGAAGAAGAAATAAGTGATTTGATGAATCGTCTAGCTGAAATGTTTGATTATGTAAATGATGGAATGTGTAGCGAATGTAATGAATAGCAAGTAGTGATATTTGCTTTTCTTTTGGGAAAGATGGTGATTATATGGGAATGTTTTATTTAGAGGAACCCTCAATGACAAGAAAGGATGAAATTATTGACTATTTAAATGAGTTTGCTTTATATCAATCTGATCTTAATGGGGCAGGATCATTAGCTCAAATATTTGATGGTTTATCTTTTGAAGATGCACTGGAAAGATGTTTAAATATGCAATATGAAGAGTATGCTAAAAAATTAGGACGGTGTCAATCTAAAACTTTTTTGTTAATTAGAGGAAATGATGATAAAATTATTGGCAATATTAATATTCGTTGGAATTTAACTGAAGAAATGAAACAGTTTGGTGGGAATATTGGGTATAGTATAAGACCAACAGAAAGGAAAAAAGGGTACAATAAAGTTAATTTGTATTTAGGATTAAGAGAAGCTAAAAAATTAGGATTAGATAGAGTTATGCTTGATTGTGATGCAAGTAATATCGCCTCTTTCAAAACTATGTGCGCTTTAGGGGGTATTTTAGAAAGAACAGAGATAGATCCATCAGATGGAATACTTACAAGTGTATATTGGTTTAATGTAGATGAGTGTTTAGAAAAATATAAGGAACAATATATTGACAAGATAAAATTAAGATAAAATTGGATAAGTGGGGATAAAAAGTGTTGTGTATTACAATAAAAAAGAACTGCTTTTACACAGTTCTAGATTTAACAAACACAATCAACAAAAGTATCAGATAAGCATCTTATAGAGCATAGGCAGCTGCAATCCATGGTAAAGAAAGAATTGGTAGCAACATATGGATTTAGACTCGTTGTATCTGGGTTATCAGCAAGTACTCTAAATGTACAGCAGTTTCCTTCAATTTTTTCTACTCTAAAGACACTAGAGCAAGTGGCGCTAGTAGTTCCCGCACATGATACAGTTGTATCTTTAGTTGTTGGCATGCTCCAAGGTACGCCATTACCACAACAAGTATAAAGCATTACTGGTCTAGTATTACATACTAAGCAGTTTGGCCCTCCACCTAAAACAGGACGATCACATGCATCTAAGCAAGTTTCAGGACAAGCATTTTGTTGGAGAACTAAAATAACACTTAATATTTCATTGATGCAGTTGCCAGAGTTATTTTCACAATTATTCATAATATTCACCCTTTCATGTATTCTCACTAATAATTTATGTTAAAGTTTCTAATTCGTGTATTTTATAATTCTTTTTTTTTTTAATTTGTTTATGTTATAATTTTAATAGTTGAAGAGGGTGAAGTAGATGAGAGAAGATCAGAATCAAGTTAATCAAAATGAAAATAATAATGCTTATCAGTATAATCCTAATCGCCCTCAAAGTTCAGAAAATAATCAAGAAGATCATTCTGATACAAAAAAAGTTGTCGATACGGCGGCTAAAGGAGCAGCACAGTATTTTGCTCCAGGAGTTGGAGGGATGGCTTATGATGCTGCAAAAAAAGCTCCAGTTGTGGGAGATGCTATCGATAAAACAACAGGTAAAGTAGCAGAGGTAGCTGATCAACTTCCAGGTGTACAACAACTTGCAAAGGGGTTAAATGATACAGGTATAACTGATGCTGCTAATAAAGCAATTGATTTGGCTGGTTCTAAAGGAGCTAGTGCTGGAGCAAATGCGGCAAAAACAGCAGGAGACTCTCTTGCTGGAGCTGGTAATGTTGGTAATACTGTTAAAGGTATTGGAGATGCAAGTAAAAGAGCTGGGGCAACCGATGAGCAAGCTATACCTAATATACCAATACGTAAAAATACTCAATTTCAAAATTTGCTTAATCAAGACGATGGAGAAGATTTGCCAGAGGTTAGTGGGGGAGAAGGGTCTTCTGATTCTATAGAAAATGCTGAAGCATCAAGTGATACTGATTATGGAACTACACCTCCACCTAGTGATTTACCACCAGATAATATTGATGATTCTAATAATAATCAAGATAATCAAACTAAAGGTGAAGGAGATATCTTAGGAGAAGGTTTAAAAAAAGTATGGAATAGATATAAAATACCAATTATTATTAGTGGTGCTGGAGTTGCTTTTTTTCTTCTCATCTTTATTGTTATTTTTGGTGGAGGAGCAGCAGAATACGAAAGTACTATGGGGTATTATGATGCTTTGTGTAATTATAATGAAACTAAAGTAACCTTATTAGATTGTTATCAAAATAGTAGTGATGCGACAGAACTGGGCACCTATGATTTAGCTGATTTTGTAGTTAATATGACATATCTTTATACAAGAGATGGAAAGTATTCTGATGAAGCGATTAAAGCTTTGATGATTGTTTTAAAAACTAATGCTCTTAGTTATGGTGGATATAATAGTAGTGATAAAAATGTTGAAGTAAGAGTATGTGATTTATATCCTGAATATGAAGAAAGTGATGAAGAAAATATATTTGATGGAGTAGATACAGAATCTTTAACTACTTTATATAATGAGATTAGTAATTATTTGTATATTTCTTCTTCTTATCGTTCAACAATTAGTACGATGTCAAGAGGAAATAGTTTAAATATGAATGAATCTGTTTTAGAAGAATTTAATTCCTTAGCTAGTGAAGGCAATACATATTTACAAATCTTAAATTCTGTTTATAATTCTTCAGAAGAAGATAATTCAGATGAGGAAGAGAGTGAAAGTGTATATCGTGAGACTTTATTTTTAGGTGATTCTAGAACTCGAGGTATGCAAATAGCAGGAGTAATTAATGATCGAAATACAATATATGGGGTAGGTCTTGGCTATAATTGGTTAATTGGTAATGGAACGTTTGGGAGTAATACTAATAGTACAACAGGTGGTATTAATGGGATTAATGGTTTAATGAGAGATAATGCTAGTTATAATATTGTTATTTGGTTAGGGGTTAATGATTTAGGAAATGTAGAAAGTTATTATCAAAGATATTATGATTTAGCAGTAGGAGATTGGAGAGAGCACAATATTTATATTGTTTCTGTTGGCCCTGTTCTTGATGATTTGGCGGCGAATGTTAGTAATGAAATGATTAATGCATTTAACACGAGAATGCAAGAGTTGATTAATGGTTCAGGGTTAAGTAATTTAATTTATATTGATTTGGGTTTATCAGAAGATGATATACTTAGTTATGATACGTCTGAGGGACTTCATTATGGTAATGAGGATTATCGAAATATATATAACATTATTGTCAATAATTTGGATAATACCTTGAGTGGTAATTATCAGCTTTATAATTTAACTAGTTATTGTACTTATTATAGTTTGACTGAAAATACAGCTTATTGGTGGCCAGTTGGAAGTCATGATGCAACAGAGGGTAATATTTATGGTGGAGAACCAACTAGTACTGTTGTTACATCTAATTTTGGTAGAAGAAATACGGGTATTGAAGGTGCTTCTACTAATCATAAAGGTATTGATATTTCTAAAAATGGTGGTTCTTGTGGAGATATTGTTATAGCTTCTCGCTCAGGAACGGTTACTAAAGTTACTGATGATGGGGGAGCAAGAGGCACATATGTGATTATTGATCATGGTGATGGTGTAGAAACATTATATCAACATATGCAGTATGGTTCTTATACAGTAAGTGTTGGAGATACAGTAAGACAGGGACAAATGATTGGCTTAATCGGAAATACTGGTGTTGGAAGTGGGTGTCATTTACACTTTGAAGTAATTGTAAATGATGTTCCTGTTGATCCACTTGATTATGTTGATCCAGAAAATCCTAGACCAGTTGAATCACATAATTTAGGTGATATTGGTTCGGGAGGTACTGCAGAAGAAAATAAAGCGCTTGTATGTAATTCACTCTTGAATGCTGGATATTCTAAGAATGCTGTTGCAGGTATGATGGTAAATATTGATGCAGAAGGAGGATTTAGGACTAATAATTTAGAAAATTGTTATGAAGAGGATCAATGTTGTAAGATTAATGGTAGAGATTATGGATTTTGTGTTCATACTGAGATTAGAGGATTTGGTAGTGACGAAGGGTATACTGCTGGTGTAGATAGTGGGGCTTATGCTAGAGATTTATTTGTTAATGATCGAGCAGGTTACGGTCTCATTCAATGGACATCTTCAGGTAGAAAAGCAGGACTATATGATTTGGCTAAAGAGAAAAAACAATCTATTGCTTCTTTAAATGTTCAGCTTGAATATTTGTTACAGGAATTACAGTATGATTCTTATGCACTTACTTATAAATATATTACAGGGAATTATTCAGCATATGATATTGCTAATACTTTCTGTCAAAATTTTGAGAGTCCAGCAAATGAATCTACTGTTTGTCCAGCGAGAGCAAGTGCAAATGTCGATGAGTATTTAGAATTTGTTAATAATGGTTGTAGTTATTAGAAGGGATGATAAATCATGAATCAATATCAAAAGAAAGTTTTATTTATTGTTTTTGGTATATTAATTTTGATCGCTATTATCGCTGTTGTTTGGAGTTTATTTGTTAGTACTGGAGATGATCCTAGTGATAATCCTAATGATCCAACGAATGAACCTACAAATCCTGGTAATACTGAAGATGTTTTTTCTACTGACATTTCTCCTTTAAATGATTATAATGAGTTTTTTACAGTATCAAGAATTATCAATGATTATTATCTAGAAATTGTTAGTCAAAATACTGCTAATGTTTTAGATTTGCTTGATCTAGATTATAAAGAGGAAATGGGAATACAAGCAAATAATGTATTTGATATTGTTAGAAGTAATTATACTTCTGCATCATATACTCCTATGGAAATTTATTATAATGCTCAAAGTGTTGTTACCTATTATTTTGTAAGTGGTTATTTAGAGGATGTAGATTTTATAGAAAATACTTCTTTATATTATGATTCTGTTAATTTTTTAGTTATTGTAGATAAAAATACAAGACACTATTCTATAACCTTATTAGAAGATGATATTGATATTGAAGAATATGCTAGAAATTATGAGTTAGTAGAAAAAGAACTAGAATATAATTCTTATACTCAAGTGGAAACTACAGAAGAAATGGTTCTGGTTACTTATCTTAATATTTTTCGAGATTTACTTTTCTTAGATAATGAGCGAGCATATAATATGTTGTATTTAGATACTAGAGAAAGGTATGCAGATAGACAAGATTTTTATAATCATCAGGAAGAGATATATGATTATATTCCTTCGACTATCATAGGTTATTCTAGAAAAGAGAATAATGATCAAGCTATTTATTATATTACAGATTCAGAGCAAAATAGATTTGTTATTTATGAAAATAAAGTTATGGACTTTCAAATTTCTTATTAAAATAGTTTAAGTTTTACT
>CALVQN010000041.1 GCA_944358135.1 uncultured Bacilli bacterium | reverse complement strand
TCCTAAAACAATTAGTATTAAAAAAACATAGATGTATGTTAATAAGTATCCTAAAAATATATTCATAATTTTCCTCTTACCTTGATTAAATTATAGAGTAAAAATAGTTCTATGTCAATTTTGTTTGTCAAAATGGTTAAATTGTAATATAATAAGTATGTAAGTGTTATCCACTTAGTGGATAGCGCCTACTTATGGGTAAACGCTATGCCTTATGGCTAGCGACTTTTTTTATTTTCATCTCTAATTATAGAAATGAGCATAATTATTATAATAAACAAATACTTTATTATATACGAAGTGAAAATACACTCCCTGCTTTCATAAAACCCCCTGAATAATCAAGTAGTTTAAACTACTTACAAAATGAAGCAGGCGCTACCACCAAAGTAAATAACAATTATCTATTATAAAAGATAATGCTAAAAAAGCAAGGAAAAGCGTTCGACAAAGTTCGACGTTTTTATTAAAAGAAAAACCAAGCATAAAGCTTGGAAATAGAAAACATATTAACGTTTTGAAAATTGTGGAGCACGACGTGCTTTTTTAAGTCCGTATTTCTTACGTTCTTTAACTCTAGCATCTCTTGTTAAGAATCCGTTAGCTTTTAGAATCTTACGATAAGAATCTTCTCTTGTTTGATCTGTGTTTGCATCAAATTTTAGTAAAGCTCTTGCTATACCTAAACGGATTGCTCCTGCTTGGCCTGAATAGCCTCCGCCATTTACCGTAACATCAATATCAAAGCGATTTGTGTTATCAGTAACAGTTAATGGTTGTTTTAAATCCATAACTAGGATTGCATTTGGGAAATATTCATTTACATCAACACCGTTAACAGTAATATTTCCAGTTCCACCAGTAATTCTTACTTGAGCAGCACTTCTTTTACGACGACCTGTTGCGGTCCATACTTGTTTAGCCATTTAAATCCTCCTAATCAATATTTAAAGCTGTAGGTTTTTGTGCTTCATGTTTGTGCTCGCTACCTGCATAAACAAATAGCTTTTTACCCATGCTTCTTCCTAAAGAATTGTGAGGAAGCATACCTTTAACAGCTCTTTCTACCATTTCTTCTGGATATTTTTCAACCATTACTTTAGCAGATCTTTCTCTTAATCCTCCTGGATAGCCAGAGTGATTGTAATACATCTTGTCATTTAACTTATTACCAGTTAAATTAACTTTTGATGCATTAATGATGATTACGTAATCTCCACAGTCTACTGAAGGTGTATAAGTTGGTTTGTGCTTTCCTCTTAAAATAGTAGCAGCTTTTGTAGCAACTCTACCTAGAGTTTTTCCTTCAGCATCAATTACGTACCATGTACGTTTTACGTTTTCTTTTTTTTGCATGAATGTCTTCATTTTTTTATCCCTTTCATTAGTCTTCCTTGCTTCTGCTTTCCCAGGGCATGGCAATTCCAACAAATAAAATGTACCAGTTAAAATTATATGTAAAAATATGCGGTTTGTCAAATAAAAATTGAGTTTTTTTAGATATTTTACTAAAATTTTCTTCTTGTACTATAATTTGCTTTAGTTACTTCTCTTTCTTTTAAATTAATAAGAGCTTCTTTTATAGCTAGTAAATTCCATCTTTGACTATTAAATGAGCCATAACTAGAGCATTTTTTATAGTAATATTCAGAAAACATAAGCGTGTTATAAACCATATAATTGTCTAGTTCATTTAATCTTCCACTTTTAGTTATTATTAATAAGTATTGTAAGCCTCTTCTTAATACCTTTGTTGTTTGATTACTTATTAAATTATTTTTAGAAGATTTTAATCGTCTAATAATAGTATCATATTCTTGTCTAAATTGTTCAACTATATCTTGTTCTTCTTTCATTTTATCTCACTTCCATATTCTATTCTGTTTAAATATAAACCATTGGGCATGGCTGTTTTAAATTGTTTTTTTATTTCAGGATGCTCTAAAGCTTCTTTGATGTCTTCTAAACTTACTTTGTTATTTGATACATCTAGCATAGCCCCAACTAGATTTCTTACCATATATCTGTAAAAACTCTTTCCTATAAATTTTATTTCTAGAATATTGTTTGTTTCTATAAATTCTATATCATAGATAATACATTCATAATTATCTCTTTCTCCTGAAGTAAAGTTTTTAAAGTTATGTACTCCTTTAAATATTTTAGCACACTCTTTCATTTTATCAATGTTTAATTTATAATTAGGTTCAAACATATAATCATATAATAATGGATTATACTCTCCTAAATTAATTTTGTAGATATATTCTTTTTTTAGAACATAAAATCTTGGGTGAAAATCATCATCTACACTTCTTACATCAGTAATATAAATATAAGGAGCAACTAAACTATTTAAAGCTAGTTTTAAATGTTCTTCATCAATATTAATATTTAAATTAAAGGTGGCCTTTTGGTCATAAGCATGAACACCTCGGTCTGTTCTTCCTGCTCCTTTTATTGCAATTTGTTCTTTAGCAATAATACTTAAGGCTTCTTCTATTTTTTTTTGAACTGTATCATGACCTTTTAGTCTTTGAAAACCATAAAACTTGGAACCATCATAGGATATACTAATTAGATATTTCATGATCATGCTCCTTTATGCGATATATGGCTTTTAATAATTCATTTACTTCTTTGTAGCTTTCTATTTCTATTCCTTTTTTCTTTATTAGTTCTATAAATTTGATTATTTCTGGTTTATTTAAATTATCTATAAACTCTATATATTTATCTTTTGGTATGGTGTTAATAACTTTGTATTTGTCCACAATAATTAATTCTTTAGTAATATTCCAAATGCTAGTTAAATCATTGGTAAATATGATAATTGTTTTATGAAAATTATTTACTAATTTCTTCCATAATCTTTCAAAATATTTCTTTTCTTGATAGGTTAATTCTTTTTCAAAATAATTTAAAACAATATAATCCTTATTTTCTATTAAAGCTTTGGCTAAATTTATCTTTTTTAATTCACTAATCGAACATTCTCTAGATGTTTTGGTTAAATAACTATCATTTAACATAACCATTTTTAAAGAAGAACTATCTTTAGAACTGTTTAAATACTCTTTAGTTGTTCCACTAAATTTATAGGGAGTTATAATATTATAATGATTATTGTTTGTTGTTAGATTTATATTCCCCATTAAACCATATATATATCCTTTTTCTTTGGTCTCAAAAATATTTGCTACTTCCATAATTCACCTACTAATTCTTCATTATTAAAATATACCTTATCTATCACTTTATATAATTTTAATCCATTAGATAGTTCTACAATAAATGGTAAGTTAAAGCCTAATTTCTTTAAGATCTTTTCTTCTTGTAATACTAATTCTTTTTTACCTTCCATAATTATTGTATTATCTTGTAATACAACTAAATAATCTAATAATAATGTTTCTTCTATTTCTGTTGTATAATTGATTATTCTTTTATTATTTGCTTTTAAATAGTTAATTAATTTCTCTTTAAATGGTTTATCTAAATAAGTTAATACATTAAAAAATATATAAATATTACTATTACTTTTTAATGTTGATAATATCTTTAGTTTTAATTCATCAAATTCAGATAAATCTTGTTTATTTTTTAATTCACTTTCATTAAATAACTCAAATATATCATCAGATATATCATAAGATATAGTTGTTCTTTCTTTTGTTATTACATTACCTTTATGATTGATAAAATAAATAGCATCATCTGTAAATTTAAAAGTTGATGTATAAAGTATAGTTGTATCTACATCATAAATTATTTTATCATTTAATTTAAATAGCTCTTTCATTTAAATTCACCGCTTATATCATAACAGAAAATAGAGTTTTTTTAAAGAAAAAACTGTGTTTTGATTTACACAGTTAATTATTCTGTAATTACATATGGGTCTGTTTGGGTTCCTGAACCTGTAAAGCTAGTATCAGCCTTCAGATTTATTACAGGTCGAATGCCAAATGTATAATCCACTCCATAGTCACCAAGTCCACCATCTGAACCAACTTGAAATACAACAGCGAAATTAAGCAAAAAATTACTTGGTGTCATTGTCCAATAACCTTGATTATTATATAAATAATATTCTTGATTGTTTGCTAAATATAAAACTCCACCTGCAAAAGCTACTTCATCGGCTGTGATAAGTCCTATTGGTTCTTTGATAATATCATTACTTGCACAAGATAAATTTGGATTTTTATCTGCATCTAATCTTCTATTTGCTGCGTAATAGATAGACCCACTTGGTTGGCTACTCCATGTATATCCACTTGCCATATTTCTATCACTGCAGAATCCCACATTTATATCAATATGTTGTGAATATTGACTTGTTGATAATCCACTACTACTATACCATGATTGTAATATGTCAAGTAATGAACTATCCGTATTTTGTCCATGTTGACTTCCTTCTGTATATTTTAATCCTACATATTCACTCCGATTAGAACTACTATTGAATACTACTTCCGCACCACCATTAATCATAGTTTCTTTGCCTGTTGTTTTAGTGCTTGTTCCATTATAGATTAGTCTTACTGATCCATCGCCATTAACTCTAACGATTCGCCAGTAAAATCCTCCAAAATATACCCAGTTATCTGTTGGTGCTCCTGCAAAATAATAACTTGTTCCTTTCCAATCTGTTGTTGTAAACACAATATTAGTAGTTGTTGTCGTATACGCACTACTGAAACTTCCCCTATTGTCCTTGTTATAATTTGCTAATATTGTTTGCATTGTATCTCCTACTTGTTCATCAAAATACAAATAACATTTTGTCCCTTTTTTAGTTAATCCTAATACATTAACTTGACCATTCTCATATACTATATTTACTGTATCATCTCTCACTATCTCTCCGTTATTAGATTGTCCACAATAACTTTGTTCTTTGTTTAATGTATATCCACCAGTTGGAACCATATCAGCTTCTACATATTCTCCTTCTTCATTTGTTACATATAACGATACCATATTTAAGTCTGGTACTTTATAATTTATCTCACTATTTATTATTGGTACACTATCTGTTACTCTATATTTAGCACTAGTAAAATTTAATATAATTGCGCTAATTATAAATACACTGACCAGTCCTATAATAATATTCCTTTTTACATGATTTCCTTTTAATACCTCAAATTCCATAACTCTTTTCCCTTCTATGAAGCTTTACTTCATTTACTTATACAAGCGATATATTGTATACTAATTTTATTATACAAGTTATCACTTGTCCTGTCAATACAAAAAATGTTTTGTATGAAATAATAAATATAGGATGTGATGGATTTGAACATTATAAGATTAAAAGAAATCAGAGAAGATAATGATTTAAAGCAGGAAGATGTAGCTAGAGCTCTTGGAATTAAGCAGCAACAATACAGTGAATATGAAAGAGGTGTTGTTTTAATTTCTATTGAAAAACTCGATAAATTAGCTGATTTTTATAATACTTCTATTGATTATTTAGTTGGTAGAACAGATGAGAGAAAGCCTTATAAGAAAAGTATTTTAAAGTAAAAGATGTTAGTTATTTTGCTGTTACTAACATCTTTTATATTGTCAATATACAAATTTTAATAATTTAAAAAACTAGCTCTTCACTAGTTCTCTTCTTTGTTTAATCCGTATTTACGATTAAATTTTTCAATGTTTCCAGTTTTCTTTACTTTTCCTTGTGCTCCTGTATAGAATGGATGACATTCACTGCAAACTTCAACTTGGATGTTTTCTTTTGTTGAATGAGTTTTAAATGAAGCTCCACAAGCACAAGTAACTGTTGCTTCTTTCATTTCTGGATGTATTCCTTTTTTCATAATAACCTCCCGCCATATCAAAATTTTTGACATAGTAAATTCATTTGTCTTAAGTATTATATCATATTTTAGAAACTTTACAACATTTTTTTGATTTCTTTGTAAATCGCTTCATGTCCTAAATAATTTATATAATAGCTATCTTTTGTTAAATAAAAATCTTTGTTCATTAGTATTTTATTAATATCTACAAATAAAAAGTTGTTTTTTAAAGCTATATCTCTAATGCTTGCATTTAATTTTTCAATTGTTAATAAATCATTTTTACCCCAACTATATAAACTTATTACAATTACTTTATTTTGATTTAACATGCTAATCATACTAAGTAATTCTTCTAAGTCATGTAAATATTCATTTTTGGTTTTACTTGTTATATTGGTATTTGCTAATTCATCCATACCTATAGCTATAGTTAGAATGTCTGCTTGATTGATTGCTTGTTTTATTTCTATTTTTTCATTTTTTATGGTTAAAGATTTATTTTCTTTTATTTCATATATTAATTCTTTTATGGTTTTACCAGCATTAGAAAATTCATGGATATAGTTTTTAAGTTCATGTTTTTCTTCATAATATTCTTTTAAGTAATCATTAAAGCTTATTCCCTCTATATCATATGGTGTCATCCCAAGAGAGATGCCATCTCCAAGAGATACTATGGTTATTTCGCTGTTTTGGGTGAAAAAATAAATTATAATGGATAATATTCCTCCTAGTAATGCGATTAATATTATCTTTTTTTTCATCTTACCACCTCAAAAAAAATATAGTACACTATACTATATTCCTTTGATTTCAATTTTAGCACCAACGCTTCTTAGCTTTTTATCAATATTTTCATATCCTCTTAATATATGTTCAACATCATTTATGATTGTTGTTCCCTCTGCAGTTAAACCTGCTAGAACAAGGGCTGCTCCTCCACGAAGGTCTGTTGCTACAACTTCACATCCATGTAACTTACTTGGACCAATTACCATAGAACTCATTCCTTTTACGGTTATATTTGCTCCCATCTTATTTAATGATGGCACATGACCCATTCTGTTTTCCCAAATTGTTTCTTCAAATAAACTAGTTCCCTTAGCTTGTGTTAATAATACACTCATTGGTTGACCAATATCGGTTGGAAATCCTGGGTAAACTAAAGTTTTGATGTTAGTCGGTTTTAAGTTGTCTACTTTGCTAATTACAATATTATCTTCATTGATTGTAATATCAGAAGCCATATCTTTTAATTTAGATGTCAATGCCTCTAAATGTTTTGGAATAATATTTTTAATACATAGATCTTTTCCTACTAATGCGCCTAAAATAATATATGTCCCTGCTTCAATTCTGTCTGGTAAAACAGTAATATCGCCACCATGAAGTTTTTCTACTCCTATAATTGTTATTTCATCTGTTCCTGCACCTGTGATATTTGCTCCCATACTAATTAGGAAATCAGCAATATTTTCTATTTCTGCTTCTTTGGCAGCATTGTGAATGATAGTTTTACCTTCTGCTAGGACACTAGCAAACATTAAGTTGATGGTAGCTCCTACACTTTGAAAACGCAAATAGATATCTGTTCCTACTAGCTTGTCTGCCTTTAAGATATATTTATTTCCTTCAGTAGTTACTTCTGCTCCTAAAGCTTTAAATCCATCTATATGAATGTCTATTGGTCTTGCTCCAATATTGCATCCTCCAGGAATATATATTTCGACATATTTTTCACGGCCTAATAATGCGCCCATAAAATAATAGGATGCTCTAAGTTTTTTTGAGTGCTCTTCGTCAATTAAAGTATTTTTTAGATTTGATGTATCTATTTTTAATTCATGTCCCTCTAAAGTAACTTCACAATTTAATATTTCTAATATGTCTATAAGTGCATCACGATCTGATATGTTTGGCACATTTTTTAATGTTGATTTCCCATTTGCTAAAATAGCAGCGGGAATTAATGCTACAGCACTATTTTTTGCGCCGCCTATGGGAATTTCTCCTGTTAAAATATTATTTCCTTCAATTATCATTTGTTTCATTTTAACACACCCTTACTTTAAGAAACCTTTAAAAGAATTCTTATACTATTTTTTATGAATTTTATTTTTTTTGGTGCATATTAAAAGTTTTTTTAATACTCCCCCATAATTACTATATCTAGTAATTGCTTTTTTGTCAAATACTTTTATATTTTAAATGTCTAATTTGAATAAAAAATGTAAATATACTCTTAATTATAGTGGTGATTATTGTGAAAAAGATTATTTTAATATTATTTTTTATCAGTATGGCTTTTATTTGTTTTCATCAAGATGAAGAGATCTTGATTCCAGGGGAAGCAATTAGATTTCGAGTAATTGCTAATAGTAATACGGTTACTGATCAAAAAGAGAAGATGATGATTAAAGAACAAGTGGAAAAAGAAGTTTATGAGCTTATAAAAGATGCTAGTAATGCTTCAGATGTAAGAAATATTATTAAAAACAATATGGATACTATTGAAAGTATTGTAACTGAATATCAAGTTCCTTATCAAATAGATTACGGAAATAATTATTTTCCTGCGAAAAGCTATAAAGGAGTTGTTTACCCTGCAGGTAATTATGAATCTTTGGTTATTACTTTGGGTAATGGGGTTGGAAATAATTTCTGGTGTGTACTTTTTCCACCTTTATGTTTACTTGAAAATTCTAGTGAAGATATTAGCGATATTGATTATCAGCTTTATGTAAAAAAATTGCTTCAAGGGTTCTAAATACTAAACTTCCTAATAAGATTTGTTAGGAGGTTTTTTGTTTTGCAAGAACTTTTTAGTATACTGATTATTGGAATTGCTCTTTCTATGGATACTTTTTCTTTGTCTTTAGGAGTGGGTATGTTTGATATTTCAAATAAGAAAGCTCTTAAACTTGCTTTAATAGTTGGATTAATGCATTTTATTATGCCGCATTTAGGAATGATACTTGGGGAGCAGTTGATAAGATTCTTTGAAATAAAATATGATATTTTACTTGGTTTTATCCTTATTATTATTGCTTTACAAATGATTATAGATATTATTCGTCATGAAGAAGACAAATTTAATTTATCTTTAATTGGGATGTTTGTCTTTGCTTTTGGTGTAAGTTTAGATAGTTTTTCTTTAGGAATTGGATTAAAAGCCATAACGGATAATATCTATTTAGCTATGAGTGTGTTTGCTATATGTAGTGCGCTTTTTACTTATTTTGGTGTTATTATTGGGAGATTTGCTAACAAATTACTTGGGATTTATGCCAATATTATTGGTGCTATTATTTTATTTGTTTTGGGACTCTTTCATTTACTATAAAAATACCTCTTACTTTTTCAATAGTAATAGCTAGAATAATGCTAGAAATAGATACAATTATATAGAATAATAAATGATTATTGACTATTATATTTTCTAGATTTATTAGATCACTTATAAATCTAACTATTACGATGATTAATGGATGAAATATATAAATTTCTGTTGCTATATTTCTTAATCTTTTATTTTTACCTTTGCAATGATTGATTAAATAATTAAATAAGAAATACATTAGGGGAATTAAAAATATATACATACTGTCATGTCTTTGAAAATTTAAATTATGCAATAAAAATCCTTCTAAAGTCATTCCTATAAATAAACTAATTATATATATTAAAGTATATTTATACTCTTTTTTCTTTATTTTAATTAGATAACCTAAATATATAAATATAGGAACATAGAATATACCATTTCTAGTGTAATCAAATATTTTAAATAACCCATTATATAAATAATTGGTAAAGTTATTCATTTCTACTAATCCATAGTAGCTATCGCCAAATAATCCGATTATATAAAGTAAAGAAATAATAATTATACTTTTGCTTCCTAATTTTTTGATTAAAAAATATGTTATCCATAATCCTAATATTAAAGCAGGAAAATACCATAAATGATAAAAAGTTCCATTAATCAATATGTCTTTTAAAAACGTTACTACATTCATGTTTTCATAGCTATGGGCATAGATATTGATAGGTAAATATATAATTATACATAATATATAGATTTTTAATATTTTCTTCGAATAACTTTTTAAAATATTTATATCTTTTAGTCCTTTATCTAAAAGAAAGTAACCTGTTATCATTAAAAAAAGAGGAACAGCAATACGACATAAAATTCTTGTAAAGAAAAAATCAAATTCACTACTTATTTGGTCAAATGGAGAAATATGAATGGCAATAATTAGGAGGGAAGCTAGAAATCTTACTATGTCTAAATTTATTTTTTTCATTTACTTCCTCCTTTGATAATTTTATTATAGCATAGAAAAAGACTGTCGAAAATATTTAACAGTCTACTTTGTATCAATTCGGTTAAATAATATTTTGGGTTCATTTAATTTTAAATTATCTTCTAAAATACCGAAATAATCAATTGAATTATAGGTTGTTTCTTTTGTATTTAGTTGTTCTAAAATCTTGTTTGCTGTTTCTGGAATAAACGGACTTAGAAGAATAGCACATACACGAATTGATTCTAATAAATTGTATAATACAGTTGCTAATCTACTCTTTTTCTCTTCATCTTTAGCTAAAGTCCATGGAGTTGTTTCATCTATATATTTGTTGCAACTACGTAATACTTCCATAATTTCTTCTATTGCTTCATTTACTTTTAAACCATTCATTTTTTCTTCAACAATAGCTTTTAGGGAAGTAACTTTCTTAATTAACTCTCGATCTATTTCTTCATTTATTCCTAGATTTCTTACATATCCATCAAAATATTTATGAGACATTGATATGGTTCTGTTTACTAAATTTCCTAGAGTATTGGCTAAATCACTATTGGTTCTTCCAATTAAAGCTTCTTCTGAAAAGTTGCCATCACTACCAAATGGTACTTCTCTTAGTGCATAATATCTTACGGCATCTACACCATAAGCATTGATATATTCTCTTGGATCTTTGTAATTTCCTAAACTTTTAGATATTTTTCCCCCATCAATTTTTAACCATCCATGGCCAAAAACTTGTTTAGGTAGAGGTAGATTTAATGCCATTAACATGCATGGCCAAATAATCACATGAAATCTAACAATCTCTTTTCCTACTAGGTGGAGGTCAGCAGGCCAATATTTATTCATTAGTTCATCACTCTCTGGATATCCTAGTGAAGTAATATAATTAGATAAAGCATCAATCCATACATATACGACATGATCAGGATCAAAGTCTACAGGAATTCCCCACTTAAAACTTGTTCTTGATACACATAAATCTTCTAATCCTGGTTTAATAAAATTGTTTAACATTTCATTTTTACGAGATATTGGTAAAATAAAATCGGGATGCTCCTCATAATATTTAACTAATCTATCTTGATATTTAGATAACTTGAAGAAATAAGCTTCTTCACTAACAAGTTTTACTTCTCTTCCACAATCAGGACATTTTCCATCAACTAGCTGTGATTCAGTCCAGAATGATTCACAAGGAATACAATATAATCCTTCATATGTTCCTTTATAAATATCCCCTTGTTCATATAACTTTTTAAATATTTTTTGGACCCTTCTAACATGGTCTTCATCAGTTGTCCTAATAAAATAATCATAAGAAATATTTAAAGATTTCCATAAATCTTTAGCATCTTCAATTATTCTATCCACATATTCTTTTGGCGTTACACCTGCTTCTTTGGCTTTCTTCTCTATTTTTTCTCCATGTTCATCGGTTCCTGTTTGATAATATACATCATATCCCGTTAATCTTTTGTATCTTGCAAGCGAATCAGCGATAATTGTTGTGTAACAATGTCCAATATGAAAATTTGCACTTGGATAATAAATTGGTGTTGTAATATAATATTTTTCTTTCATTTTCTTCCCTCCTAAAAACAAATAAAAAACCATAAACTAAGGACGAGCAAACCCCGTGGTACCACCTTAATTCATGATTTTATTCATGCACTTTACTCAGGTAACGTCTGAGTCTCCGTTTAAACTCCAGAGTCATCTTCCTTATTACTTAGTGTTTATTTCCATCAACCATAAACTTTCTTTAAGCATAAATAATAAGTACTCATTCCTTCAACATTTAAGTTAGATTCATTATAATATATGAGTCTGTTAAATGTCAAGTGATTATATTTTGAGTTTCGGTTTTTTATGAAAAAAAGTAATATTTTTTTGAAATAGCTAAATATTTTATGAACAACTTTATTTTT
>CALVQN010000040.1 GCA_944358135.1 uncultured Bacilli bacterium | reverse complement strand
GTTAAAAACAACTTAGTAGTTCATGTCTACACAAAAAATAATCATAAGTAGGCATGTCGTTTCCTAATGCTCTACAATTTAAGTATAATCTATTTTTTAGATAAATACAAGAGGTTTTATACTATTTAAAAATAATTGTAAGTTTTTTAGGTAAAATATAATAAATAACTAAAAAAATATTGCTTTTTTAATGTTTAGCCTTTATAATTAATAATAGGAGAGAAGATATGAAGGCAAAGTTAGGAAAAGGAGATATTATTAAAATTGTTGTTTTAGCTTTAATTGTAATATGGATTTTAATCTTCTTTATTGATTATTTTAGAGCAAGACAAGCAAAAGAACCAATATTTTGTTTGAGTGAACAAACTAAAGAATATGAAGATGGAACTGTTTATTCTTGTACTGGACTTGGATATAAGATGTATAAGTATGATCGAGCTAGTATAGATGCTAGTGTTGAGTTTGGACCATTTTTTATTCAAGAGAGAACTGAATAGTTCTTTTTTTCTTGGTCCTGTGTTATAATTATGTTATTGGAGGCGTAGTTATGCTTAATAAACATGGTTGGGGACTTAGAGAAATGTTGGTTCTATCAGGAATATTAGTTTTGTTTTTAATTATTGCTATATATTATATATTTTCTTTATATCAAGAATTAGATTTAGAAGTGACTGAAAATTATTATTCTGATTTAGAGGAAAGATTAGAAAATAATGCTAGAGTATATTTAGATGATTATTATGAGGGTAATTTAGATAGTGATGGTATTACCATTACTAGAAGTGTTCTTCGTTCTTATGATTTAGATGTTAATTTAGAAGATGATCATGGTAATAGTTGTAGTGGTTATGTTATTGCTAGTAAAACTCATGGAGAAGAATATATTGATGCTTATATTTCGTGTAGAGAGTATACTACCGAAGGATATGAAGATTGGAGAAGTTAATGAAAAGGACAAAGATATTGTTTGCTATATGGGGTGTTATTGTTGTTATTGTTATTGGGCTTTTGACAACTTTGGGATTTATTCTTAAAAATAGATATGAGACTTATCATGTATTAGAAGAAAAAATTATTGAGAGTGCTAAAGATTATGCTTTCGAACATGTATTTTTTGATCCAGAAGATTCTGAAGTTACTGTTACTAGCGAAGAGTTAATTCACCTTGGTTATTTGGATAATTTAGAAGTGAATGATGATGAATGTACTGGTTATGTAGTAATTAGAAATGAAGATGTTAAAGAGTATGATGCTTACATTACATGTAGTGTATATACAACTAAAGGTTATGAAAAAAAATAAGATCGGTTTTTCCGATCTTATTCTGTTCTTAAGGCTTCTACTGGATCTTTTTTGCTTGCCATTTTGGCAGGAATAAGACCAGCGATAACAGTTAATAAAATACTTATTACAACTAATATTATTGCTCCCCCTATTGGTAGTTTGGCAATAGATGAAACTCCTGCTAAGTTATTAATTATAATATTTATTGGAATATTTAATATTATAGTTAGGATAATTCCTAGTAATCCAGCACTTAAACCAATAATTAGGGTTTCAGCATTAAATACTCTAGATATATCTTTTTTGGAAGCACCTATACTTCTTAATATTCCTATTTCTTTTGTTCTTTCAAGTACTGAAATATATGTAATAATACCAATCATTATACTGGATACAACAAGGGAAATACTAACAAATCCCATTAATACATAACTGATTATATCAATGATATTTGATACACCGCTCATCATTACTTCTATTATGTCGGTATAACTAATTTGATTTTCTTCAATTGAGTTATTGTTATATTCAGTGATTAAGTCTGCTAGAGCTTCTTTAGAATCAAAGTCTTTAGCATAAATATTAATCATACTTGGTTTATCTAAATTTACTATTCCTAATTTTTCTAGATTAGATTCATAGGTTGCACTAGCGTTTTCTTCATAATTTGCTAGAACTTCAGCTAATTCACTTTGAGATAAACTTGCTAAATAAGCTTGTTCTTCTCTACTTAAATTATTAATATTAAATTCTTCATTGCTAAATTCTCCGTTAGTAAATACATTAATATTTTTATTGCTTAATTGTGCTTTGGCAATTTCACTTTCATTAATTTCATTAATTACATATTCTGTTAAATCTTTAGTGTACCATACCCCTCCATAATTACTTGTTGTAATTGTCTCTTCTTTTGGTTTAATAATTCCTACAACTTCAAGTTCTAATGCATCATTTAAAAGATTTGTTACAAATTCTTCATTATCACTATTATCTATCCAAAGATTTCCTTGTTTAGTATAGTAATCAGTATTTAATAATACTTTAAATTTAACTTCTAGTAATTCTTCATAAGTATAAGTTAATTCTTCTAAATTAGTAACTTCTTCGCCATTTAACATAGCTTGATAGTTTTCAACTAATTCGTCACTATCTAATAAGCCAATTGAATAAAGAGTGTAATCACTAATATAATTATCTTTATTTACTACTAGTACTACTTCATTATAGTTTTCTGGTAGATGACCTGCTAGAATATCATATTGATCATGAATTAAATTTTTGTTATCTAGCATTTCAGTAAATGCATTATAAGAACTTACGCCTCCTGAGAACATATTACTCATTTCATTCATTGTACCCATTCCTAGTTCTTCCATAATTTGATCAGGATTTACTTGGGTATAGCCATTAGCATTTTCTTTATAAATATTTAAGTCTAAATTATATGAATATTGGATAGCATTCGCATATTCATTAAATCTTTCTTCATTATCTTTTATATAACTTTTAAATGCTTCTAAGTTATTAGATTTAGCTCCACTACTCATTAAAGATAACATATCATTAGTAATATTCATAGAATGGATTTGATTATCATTATAGTTTTCATAAGTATTTCCACTGTCCATTGCAGCATTTAATAATTCTCCAGTATCCATAGTTGTTTCTTGAAGCGTTATTGGGTAGCTTGATAAAGTATCTTCTTCTACTTTATTGATATAGTTTTGCATTCCACTAGATAAGGATAATATTAAAGCTATACCAATGATACCGATGGAACCAGCGAATGCAGTTAATATTGTTCTTCCTTTTTTGGTAAGTAAATTGTTTAAACTTAGAGATAGGGCAGTTAAGAAAGACATGTTGGTTTTTCCTGTTTTATTTTGTTCACTACTCTTTTCTTTACCATCATAAGGACTTGAGTCGTCAGTTACTTTACCATCTAATAACTTGATAATTCTGGTTGAGTATTTTTCAGCTAAGTCGGGATTGTGTGTTACCATGATAACTAATTTTGTCTTTGATATTTCTTTTAATAGTTCCATGATTTGAACACTAGTTTTTGTGTCTAAGGCTCCTGTTGGTTCATCAGCGAGTAAAATATCTGGATTTCCAACTAGGGCTCTTGCTATTGCAACTCTTTGCATTTGACCGCCACTCATTTGATTTGGTTTCTTATGAATTTGGTCTTCTAATCCTACATCTTTTAGGGCTTGAATAGCTCTTTTTCTTCTTTCTGATTTGCTAGTTCCTGCTAGAGTTAGAGCAAGTTCAACATTAGCTAAAACAGTTTGATGAGGGATTAAGTTGTAGTTTTGAAAAACAAAACCTATACTATGATTACGATAGGTATCCCAATCTTTATCTTTGAAGTTTTTGGTGGACTTTCCATTAATGATTAAATCACCTGTTGTATACTGATCAAGTCCTCCGATGATGTTTAGAAGCGTTGTTTTACCACACCCTGATGGACCTAAAATACTTACAAACTCAGTTTCACGGAATTTTAAATCAATTCCTTTTAGGGCACTCACACTATTTGTACCACTTAAGTACTTTTTGGTTATCTTTTTTAATTCTAACATATTTATTCCTTTCTTTTAAAGATACATTATGATTATATGATTTTTAAAGTAATTAGTCAATTTAATTTGTTAAATTCTTTTGGTTTTGAAGTTTGCTAAGTTTTAGAAGAATTGTAATAAGAAAAATAGTGCAATTATTTATTCCTTTTTCTTGATTTGTGTGACGAACGTTTGTTATAATATAGATATAAAAAAATATATAATTCAGGAGGTTTTAAATGAGTGAATTAGCATTATATCAAGAAAGATTGTTTGAAGAAATTAAAGAATTAGTGATTAATAGTAGGAATAGAGTTATGCAGTTGTAAATATAGAGATGCTTAATTTCTATTGACGTATCGGTAAGGCTTATGGAAATGCAAAAGGGGGTGAATCAAAAAGATTAACTAATGAATTTGGTAAAGAGTATTTTGAAAGGAATTTGGAGAGAATGAGAAAATTTCACAATTATTTTTCGATTGTGACAACACTGTTGACGTAATTAAGTTGGTTTTATTATCTTGAGATAATAAAAATAGAAGGGGTGAAAATATGCAAAAACAATATCTTATTTATTCAGATGAGTCCTATATTAAAGGTAAATTTTTTAGTAATTTTTATGGTGGGGCTTTAGTTGACTATACACAAATGCAAAAAATAAGTGATATTTTAAATCAAAAGAAAAAAGAATTAAATTTGGGTAATGAAATAAAATGGTCCAAAATGAGTGAAAATTATCTTAATAAATATATTGAAATGATAAATTTGTTTTTTAGTTTTATTAAGTCCAATAAAATCAAAATAAGAATTATGTTTAAACAAAATGCATATAGGTTTGATAAATTATCAAAAGAAAAATATGAAAAAGAACATCAGTTATTATACTACCAATTTATAAAACATGCTTTTGGATTAGATTATTCTGTAGAAAATGAAAATGATAGCATTGATTTAAAACTTTATTTTGATCAACTTCCTGATACGAAAGAAAAAAATGATGAATTTAAAGAGCATATTTTACATTTGAATGAAATATTCGATGAACATATAAATATAAAAAAAGAAGATATTGTAGAAATAAATTCTAAAGACCATGTTATACAACAATGTATGGATATTATATTAGGTTCAATAAATTTTAAATTAAACAATTTAGATAAGGTTAAAATTGAAGGAGCCAATAAAAGAGGCAGACGGACAATCGCAAAAGAAAAATTGTACAAAGTAATACTTAAAAACATTCGTGAAATATATCCTAATTTTAACATAGGTATTACTACTGGAATTAGAGGAAACATTAAAAATAGATGGCTTGATCCATATAGACATTGGCTATTTAAAACAAAAAATAGTATTTTAGATAAGACTTTAACAAAAAACGCAAACAAAAAATAACTCCATATCGCCTACATAAATATCTCGCCAATAAACGGTAAGACTTCGACTTTACAGAGTTATTAATCAGAAAGACAAACTGCTTTCTATAGGCAAATAATACCATAAGAAGTACTATTTGTCAATTATATTATATGAAATGCTAAAAAAAGTATACCACATTTTAATAATCGATGTAAAAAGGAGTAGAAAAAAGTGCTATTTCACAAAACAAAGGAATAACGTTGCTTGTTTTCTACCCTAATTTGATAGGGGCATTTTCTTACATTTACATATTATCATTACTATGAAATATTAAATATGTAAATTTGTTTTTTAAACTTTCAAAAAATATTGATGAATAGAATAAAAAATTATTTTAAATAATTGGAGGAAATGATGATTTATATAACGGGAGATAAACATGCTGATTTTAAGGATGTATATGATTTTTGTAGTAATAATAAGACTAGTTTAGATGATGTTTTAATCGTTCTAGGTGATGCTGGAATTAATTATTTTAATAATGAACAAGATTATATTTTAAAGGCTAGTTTATCACAATGTCCAATTACATTTTTCTGTATTCATGGTAATCATGAAGAAAGGCCAGAAAAAATAAATACCTATAAACTTAAAGAATTTTATGGTGGAAAAGTATATTATGAGGAGAAATATCCCAATATATTATTTGCCCTTGATGGGGAAATATATCATTTCAATAATAATACAGTTCTTGTAATAGGTGGAGCTTACAGTGTTGATAAACATTATAGGTTGAGTATGAGATATAGATGGTATGCTAGTGAGCAACCAGATGAAGAAACTAAGGAAAAAGTTTTAAATGTATTAAATGAATTAGATAATCAGGTTGATATTATTTTATCTCATACTTGTCCTTATAAATATTTGCCTAGAGAAATGTTTTTGAGTGGTATAGATGATAGTACAGTTGATTATACGACTGAATATTTCTTAGATAAGATAGAAGATACTACAAAATACAATAAATGGTATTGTGGGCATTATCACACTGATAAAAGAATTGATAAAATAGTTTTTATGTATTATGGTATTGAAAAATTTGATGGTAATTAATATTAAAGTGTGATAAAATATGAATATGAGGGGAGAATGTTTATGAATAAAAATGTATTAGAGTTTTACGTATTGGCTAATAAACTTAAAGAAGCTATTCGTACTGGTTGGTTAGAAGTAGAGATATCTAACGGAAGAATTGAGTCTGTTGCAGAACATATTTATGGTAGTATTGTATTAGCTATAGCTTTAGATAGTGAATATCATTTAGATGTTGATTTAATGAAAGCTATAAAGATGTTAGTAGTTAAAGAACTTGAAAAAGTTACTTTAAAAGAAGTTACTACTAGAGATACAATTGAAGATAGAAAGGCTCAAGCTAGAGAAACTATTTTAAAGGTTGTTGAACCTTTAAGTAGTAAAGAAGAACTTATTGGTTTATTAGATGAATATTATTTAGATGAATCTAAGGAAGCTAAATTTGTCGGTCAATTAAGTAAAATCGAGTCTGATATTCAGGCTAAGATTTACGATTTAAATGGAGAGTTTGATTTAGATAAAGCTAAAGAAGATGCCAAGTATTATGGGGAAGAATTATCTAGTGAGATTATTCCTCAAATGGAACATGCTAGTGATGGCTGGATAATGTATGATAGAAGATATTATACTGATGATATGTTCAAATCTTTATCAAATGATGTTCAGAAAATGAGATAGTGTTAAGCTATCTTTTTTAGTGCAATCATTTATTCTTTTTTCTTGATTTTTATATCGAACGTTTGTTAAATATAGATATAGAGAAAATATAAAATTTCAGGAGGTTTTAAATGAATGAATTAGAATTATATCGAGAAAGTGTATTTGAAGAAATTAGGCATGTTGATGAGGAAGGAATAGAGTTTTGGTATGCTAGAGAGTTGGCAAAAGCTCTTAAGTATACAGAGTGGCGTAAGTTTGAAGGGGTAATTGAAAAAGCTAAAATCGCTTGTGAAGGCTCTTTAAATAAGGTGGAGTATCATTTTGTCGGCTTCGCCAAAATGATAAATTTAGCTAAAGGTGCTAAGAGAAAAGTACAAGACTATAAATTATCGCGTTATGCTTGCTATTTAATAGTTCAAAATGCTGATTCTCGAAAAAAGGAAGTAGCTTTAGGGCAAACTTATTTTGCTATTCAAACAAGAAAGCAGGAAATATTAGAAAAAAACTATGAAGATTTAACAGAGACTGAAAAAAGATTTTATAAAAGAGAAAAAATAAGAAGAAAGAATTTGGCTCTTAATAAAGCAGCTAGAGACGCTGGAGTTAAAAATTTTGATAAATTTCATAATGCTGGTTATAGATGGTTATATAATGGAGAGACAGCAAATGATATTGCTAAAAGAAAAGGTCTTCGATATCGTGAAGATATACTTGATAATATGGGAAGTGATGAACTAGCAGCTAATGAGTTTCGAATTTCTCTTACTAGTCAAAAACTTAAAAATGAAAATATTCAGGGCGAAGCGAATGCAAATCATGCTCATTATGAAGTAGGGAGTATTGTGAGACAAGCGATTATAGAAGCTGGAGGAACTGTTCCTGAAAAACTTCCAACTCCTATAAAATCATTAAAAGAAATTAAAAAAGAAGAATTAAAGAAAATAGATGGTGGTATGTGTGTTGTCTTTTTGATTTTTTATGCAAAAAATGCTTGACAATGCATACAATATAATGTTATAGTATTACTGCATTTTGATTTGGTTCTACCTAGGTAGAGCTAAATTTAATAGGAAATCTGATACACCAGGATGTGTGTTAATTAGGAGGGAGGAAAATACATGCCAACAATTAATCAACTTGTTAAGAAGAACAGAAAGGATAAAACTAGAAAAAGTAAATCACCAGTATTAAATGTAGGTTATAATGCTTTAGAGAGAAAACAAAATGATGCTAAGGGACCTCAAAAACGTGGTGTATGTACTCGTGTTGGAACTAAGACACCTAAGAAGCCTAACTCAGCTTTAAGAAAATATGCTCGTGTAAGACTATCTAATGGTAAAGAAGTAGATTGCTATATTCCAGGTGAGGGACATAATTTACAAGAACATAGTGTTGTCCTAGTAAGAGGCGGACGTGTTAAAGACTTAATCGGTGTTCGTTATCATATTGTTCGTGGAACACTTGATACTCAAGGAGTTAACAATCGTAAACAAGGTCGTAGTAAGTACGGTACAAAGAAACCTAAAAAGTAAAAATAATTTAAGAAAGGAGAATAACAATGCGTAAAAGACGTGCAATAAAAAGAGACGTTTTACCTGATTCTATTTATAACTCTAAACTTGTTACTAAACTTGTTAATACAGTTATGAAGGATGGTAAAAAGGGTACTGCTGAGTCAATTGTTTATGAAGCATTTGACATTATAAAAGAAAAGACTGGCAAAGATCCTATGGAAATTTTTGATCAAGCTTTAGAAAACGTAGAACCAGCTTTAGAAGTTAAGTCAAGAAGAGTTGGTGGATCTAACTATCAAGTACCAGTAGAAGTTAGTGAGACTCGTAAGAAAACTTTGGCTTTCCGTTGGATCGTAAATTATGCTAAAACAAGAAATGGAAAGGGAATGGCCATTAATCTAGCTAATGAACTTATTGATGCTGCAAATGGTGTAGGTGGCGCAGTAAAAAGAAGAGAAGATACTCATAAAATGGCTGAAGCAAATAAAGCATTTGCTCATTATAGATGGTAGTTAGTATGGCAAGAGACGTTTCAATTGATAAAATAAGAAATATCGGTATCATGGCTCATATTGATGCTGGTAAAACAACAACAACAGAAAGAATTTTATTCTTAACTGGTATTACTCACAAGATTGGGGAAACTCATGAAGGTGAAAGTCAAATGGACTGGATGGATCAAGAAAAAGAAAGAGGTATCACAATTACTAGTGCAGCAACTACTGCTCATTGGAATGGATATCGACTAAATATTATTGATACTCCAGGTCACGTAGACTTTACTATTGAAGTTCAAAGATCACTTAGAGTACTTGATGGTGCTATTGCATTAATTGATGCTCAAGCTGGTGTTGAACCTCAAACAGAAACAGTTTGGAGACAAGCTAATGAATATAAAGTTCCAAGAATGATTTGCGCTAATAAAATGTGCAAAATGGGTGCTGATTATTACTACAGTTTAAAAACAATTAAAGATCGTTTAGGAGCTAATGCAGCACCTATTATGTTACCGATTGGTAGCGAGGCAAATTATACAGGTTATGTTGATTTAGTTACCATGAAAGCATATGAATATGATGGAACTGAACAACAAAATGTTAAAGAAATAGAAATTCCTAGTGATATGAAAGATCAAGCTAGTGAATATAGAGCAAAATTAATTGAGGCAGTAGCTGATTTTGATGAAGAATTAATGATGAAGTACTTAGAAGGTGAGGAAATTAGTGTAGATGAACTAAAAGCTTCTATTCGAAAAGCAACTTTATCTGTTGGATTCTTCCCAGTGTTATGTGGTGATGCTCTAGATAATAAAGGTACAAGAGCTTTGCTTGATGCAGTTGTAGATTATTTACCTGCACCAACTGATATTGAGGCTATTGATTGTATCGATAAAGATGGTAATGATGTAAAAAGACATCCAAGTGATTCTGAACCATTTACCGCTTTAGCATTTAAGATTATGACAGATCCATATGTAGGAAGACTTTCTTTCTTCCGTGTATACTCTGGTGTTTTAAAGAGTGGTTCATATGTTCTTAACTCTACTAAAGGTGAAAAAGAAAGAATTGGTCGTATCTTACAAATGCATGCAAACCAAAGAAAAGAAATTACTGAGGTTTATGCTGGTGAGATTGCAGCTGCTGTAGGACTTAAGAATACTACTACTGCTGATACTCTTTGTGATGAGAAAAGTCCATGTATCATGAAAGGTATGGAATTCCCAGAACCAGTTATTGATATTGCTATTGAACCAAAGAGTAAAAATGATCAAGATAAGATGGCTTTAGCTTTACAAAAGCTTGTTGAAGAAGATCCAACACTAAGAGTTAAAACTGATCACGAAACTGGTCAAACTGTACTTTCTGGTATGGGTGAATTGCACTTAGATATTATTATTGATCGTATGAGAAGAGAATTTAATGTTGAGTGTAATAGTGGTAAACCACAAGTTGCTTATCGTGAGACAATTAAGACTGCTGCTGAATGTGAAGGTAAGTATATTAAACAATCTGGTGGACGTGGACAATATGGACATGTTTGGATTAAATTTGAACCAAATCCAGAAAAAGGTTATGAATTTGTAGATGCTATCGTTGGTGGTGTAGTTCCTCGTGAATACATTCCAGTAACTGATAAAGGATTACAAGAGGCTATGGCTGGTGGTATCCTTGCAGGTTATCCAATGGTAGATGTTAAAGCAACATTATTTGATGGTTCTTACCATGATGTTGACTCATCAGAAATGGCTTTCAAAATCGCTGCTTCTATGGCTTTAAAAGAAGCTAAGAATAAATGTAACCCAGTACTTCTTGAACCAATTATGAGTGTTGAAGTAATTGTTCCAGATGAATACATGGGTAACGTTATGGGTGATTTAACAAGTCGTCGTGGTAAACCAATGGGACAGGAGTCTCGTGGTAATGCTTTATCTATTAAAGCAATGGTTCCTTTAGCAGAAATGTTTGGATATGCTACTAGTTTACGTAGTAATACTCAAGGACGTGGAAACTTTACAATGACACTTGATCATTATGAAGAAGTTCCTAAGTCTATTGCTGAGGAAATCATTAAAAAGAACAGTGTTAATTAAATTTAACACATAAAAACTCGAATAATACTTGAAAAATATTCAAGTGTTAGATAAAATATAATAGTAAATATGAAAGGAGAAAAAAATATGGCAAGAGAAAAATTTGATCGTTCAAAAGAGCATGTTAATATTGGTACTATTGGACACGTTGACCATGGTAAAACAACTTTAACTGCTGCGATTACAAAATATTTTGGTAACTTTGTTGATTATGCTGATATCGATAAAGCTCCAGAAGAAAGGGAAAGAGGTATTACAATTAATACAGCTCACGTTGAGTATGAAACTGAAAAACGTCATTATGCTCACGTTGACTGTCCAGGACATGCTGACTATGTTAAAAACATGATCACAGGTGCTGCTCAAATGGATGGTGCTATTCTTGTAGTTTCTGCTGCAGATGGACCAATGCCTCAAACAAGAGAACATATTCTTTTAGCTCGTCAAGTTGGTGTACCTAAAATTGTTGTTTATATGAACAAATGTGACCAAGTTGATGATCCAGAATTACTAGATTTAGTAGAAATGGAAATTAGAGAATTACTTGGAGAATATGGATTCGATACTGAATGTCCTATCATTCGTGGATCAGCTTTAAAAGCTTTAGAAGGTGATGAAGCTGCTGCACAAAGTATCCGTGATTTAATGGCTGCTGTTGATTCTTATATCGATGCTCCAGTTCGTGATACTGATAAACCATTCTTAATGAGTATTGAAGACGTATTTACAATTTCAGGACGTGGTACTGTTGTTACTGGTCGTGTTGAAAGAGGTAAATTAAATCTTAATGACGAAGTTGAAATAGTTGGACTTAAACCAACTAAGAAAACAGTTGTTACTGGTATTGAAATGTTCCGTAAATCACTTGATTATGCTCAAGCTGGTGATAATGCTGGTGTATTATTACGTGGTATTGCTCGTGATGAAGTTGAACGTGGACAAGTTCTTGCTAAACCAGGAAGTGTTACTCCACATCATAAGTTCAAAGCTAGTGTGTATGTACTTTCTAAAGAAGAAGGCGGACGTCACACTCCATTCTTCTCAAATTACAGACCACAATTCTATTTCAGAACTACAGATGTTACTGGTGTAATTGAACTTCCAGCTGGTGTTGAAATGGTTATGCCTGGCGATAATGTTGACATGACTGTTGAATTAATCGCTCCAGTTGCACTTGAAAATGGTACTAAATTCTCTATCCGTGAAGGTGGACGTACTGTTGGTGCTGGTGTAGTATCAGAAATTATTGAATAATAAAAATAGAGCCTAGAAATAGGTTCTTTTTTAGTGCTTTTTTCACATAAAAAATCAGCCTTTAATGAGACTGATTTTCGTTTGTAGTGTTGTTATTGGAATTGTTTGATTCACTTGATTCTGAAGAACTTCCAGAGTTATTTTCTGGATCATCAGAT
>CALVQN010000039.1 GCA_944358135.1 uncultured Bacilli bacterium | reverse complement strand
CTTTTTTAATTAGTTTAAGTTCTTTTTTCATGACATACTTAAGCACTTCTTCATCACTTAATATTGCTTTTAATCCTTCAATTAACTTAGCTAATTTTTCCATTTTCTCTTGTAATTCTAATACATCTGTATTAGTAAGTCTATATAATTGTAAAGTTACAATTGCCTCAGCTTGCTCTATCGTAAATCCAAACTCTTGAACCAAATTATTTTTAGCATCACTCTTATTTTTACTAGCTCTAATTACTTTAATTACTTCATCTAAAATAGATAAACATTTAATTAAACCTTCAACAATATGCATTTCTTTTTCATTTTTAGCTAAATCAAATTCACTTCTTTTAATAATCACTTCTTTTTGATGAGCAATATAAGCATCAAGTATTTCTAGTATACCTAAAGTTTTAGGGACACGGTTTACAATTGCTACCATATTATAATTATAAGATATTTGCAGGTCAGTATTTTTAAACAAATAGGCAAGAATAAGTTCTGGATTAGCTCCTGCTTTTAAATCAATAACAATTCTAAGCCCTTCCCTGTCAGATTCATCTCTAACCTCTGCCATTCCATCTATTTTCTTATCAATTCTAATCCCATCAATCTTATTAACTAGCATTGCTTTATTTACATCATATGGTATCTCACTAATGACAATCTTTTCTTTTCCTTTTTCTTTTACGATATCATATTTACATCTAACTATAACTTTTCCTCTACCTGTTTTAAAAGCATCTCTAATTCCATCAATACCACAAGCTATACCACCTGTTGGAAAATCTGGGCCTTTAACAATATCTAGAATTGTATCTAAATAACAATTAGGACTATCAATTCTTTTAATCGTAGCATCTATTACTTCTCCAAGATTATGAGGAGGAATATTAGTTGCATACCCTGCACTAATTCCCATAGTTCCATTAACAAGTAAATTAGGAAATTTAGCAGGAAGTACTGTTGGTTCAAGTAACCGATCATCAAAGTTAGGAGCAAACTTAACAGTATCTTTATCTAAATCAGCGAGTAATTCATTACTAATCTTAGCAAGTCTAGCCTCTGTATAACGATAAGCTGCTGCTGAATCTCCATCCATAGATCCATTATTCCCCTTCATATCAACAAGAATCGCATTCTGCTTCCACCACTGACTCATTCTAACCATTGCATCGTATACAGAAGAATCTCCATGAGGATGGTACTTACCTAAAACATCTCCAACTGTTGCTGCACTTTTAATATATTTCTTATCATAAGTATTTCCCGCTTTATACATAGCAAAAAGAATTCTTCTTTGAACTGGCTTTAATCCATCTCTAACATCAGGTATAGCTCTATCTTGAATAATTTCTTTTGCATAAGAGGCAAATCTTTCTCCCATGATTTCTTCTAAAGCATAATCTTCTATTCTCTTAAGTATGTCTTGCATATTTTACCACCATAATTTATTCTAACACAAAAACTCAGGTAAATAAACCCACTTTACACTGAATTTACCCACTAATAACTAAATAAATATAATAAAACAAAAATACACCAAGCATAACCACTGCTTCTCTTCTGGTAATTGTTCTCTCACTTCTAGCAAACCAAAAGAGCAAAAAACTAGATAAGAATAAGACTACAATATCTACCATACCAAACCCTGCTAAAACCATATCCCCATAAATAATAATAGGTAGTCCAAGTACAATACAGATATTAAATATATTCGTACCAATAATATTACCCAAAGCCATATCAAATTCACCCTTACGAGCAGAAGTAACTGTCATCACCATCTCTGGTAAACTTGTCCCTATTACTACTGCACTCATCGTAATAATCTTATCACTAACACCTAAAAATCTAGCTATCTCTGTAGCATTATTTACAATTAAATCACTACTATAAATAATCAAAATAATAGAAACAATAATAAGAATAATAGCTAACCAAATAGGATATTTAATCTCTTCTTTATCTACTTCTTTATCTCTTTTTACTACCATATTAACTAAATACAAAACAAAGATCATTAATAATAAGATTAAGATTATTCCATCACTTCTAGAAAAAGTATCAGAAGTAAGAGGATTAAACATACTATCAAGCATTAATATAGAAAAACATGTAGTAATTAAAAATAAAATAGGTAACTCTTTTTTTACTGTAACTAGTTTTACTTTAATAGGTCGAATAAAACTAGCAATTCCAATAATAAGAAAAATATTTACAATACAACTACCAATAACATTAGCTAAAGCCATCTCTGAATTAACACTAGCAACACTCCTGAAAGATATAGCCACCTCAGGTGCACAAGTACCAAAGGCAACAATAGTAAGAGCAATAAGCATTTTAGGTACACCAACTCTTTGCGCTAAACTTGATGAAGCATCAACTAATATATCACTAGCTTTAATAATCACAATAAATCCAATAATCAAAAATACTACAGCCATACGCATCTATCCTTATCTTTATTTTACACGAAAACAAAGATAATTAAAAGCAAAAAACTGTGTAAATTTACACAGTCTATGCGCCAACTACTTGATAAGGAGAATCTACTGTCCCATTACCAGTTATTTGAACATCAGATGAGAGATTTATTACTGGCCTAATACCACAAGGAGTTTCTATAAAAATCGCCCATTCACTAAAATAGGTGCTGTTCATTATAAAATTATAAGAATATCTACCTATACTAAACTCAAATGGAGTCATGGTCCAATAATATTGATCAGTATATAAATAATAACTAGTATTATTTACTTTATATACTGCTCCAGCATAAGAGGCTTCATCGGCCGTAATAAACCCAGCTGGTTCTTGAATGATGTCGCTACTATCACATGCTAAACTTGGATTTTTAGCACTCACTAATCTTTCATATGCCGCATAATAGAATTCATTCCCTGTTGAACTCCAATCGTAACCACTCGCCACATTTCGATCACTGCAAAATCCGACACTGCTATCAATATACTGTGAATATCCTGATAAGCCGCTACTGATATACCATGATTGGAGTACGTCTAAGATTGGACTATCAGTTGATTGCCCATGTTGTTGCCCTAAAGTATATTTTAATCCAACATATTCACTTTTTTCATAATACTCATATTGATCATAATTGCCATTAAAAGCATAGCTTTCGCCATTATTAATTAAAATTCCAGATCCTGTTGTTGCCGTACTTGTTCCGTTATAAATGAGTCTTACACTTCCATCTCCATTTACTCTGACAATTCTCCAATAGTATCCGCCAAATTGTACCCAGTTGTTATCTACATCTCCTCTCCAATAATAACTTATTCCATCATTATCTGTTGTCTCATATATTCCTACTGTTGCTTCTCCACATCCACTACTACAACTTGTTTTACTAAAATTTGGTGTATCTAAATTTACTTTTATTGTTCCTAATACTGTCTCTACGTTTTTTGTTGTTGCTGTTTTAAAATCCAAATAGCATTTAGTACCTTTTGTTGTCATTGGCGTCACTGTTAACATTTGACTTTCTATGTCATAACTTAACTCTACACTATCATCTCTTGTTCCGTTTACTTCACAATAACTTTCTTCACTTAATTCATAATTTCCTGTTGGTATGGTATCTACTTCTTCTCCATCTACTGTCATTGCTACTATATTTAAATCTGCTGCTGAATAATTTATTGTGCTATGAATTAGTGGCGTTGTTGCTACACTTCTATATTTTGCCCTTGTAAAATTAAGGATTATTGCACTTATTATTGCTACCACTACTACTCCTATAATAATATTTCTTTTTATATGACTCCTTTTTAAAGTTTCTATTTTCATAACTCTAATCCCTTCTATGAAGTTCTACTTCATTTACAAAAAATCAATAAAAATTTATAATTTTATAACCTATTTTGGCTTATATTAAAAATATAACCCATTTCAGACTAAATGTCAATACTCCAAATTAGATTATGATAAAGTTATGCTGAAAAAGGATGATACTAATGAACAGACTAAAAGATTTAAGAGAAGACAAAGATTTATTACAAAAAGACATTGCTAAATATTTAAATATGTCCCAAACTGGATATTCTAAATATGAGGTTGGTACAAATGACATACCTACTGAAATATTAAAAAAACTAGCAGATTATTACAACACTTCAATTGACTATTTATTGTGTTTAACTGATGAAAGAAAACCATATCCTAAAAGTATATTAATAGATAAAAATAACAAATAATTGCAAAAACACAAAAAAATAACTTGAAACTCAATCTATAATGTGATATTATGAATAAGCAAGTGGACCTCTAGCTCAGTTGGTTAGAGCATCCGGCTCATAACCGGGCGGTCGTAGGTTCGAGTCCTACGAGGTCCACCATTTATATGCACGTGTGGCGGAATTGGTAGACGCACTAGACTTAGGATCTAGCGGTTAATTCCATGGGGGTTCGAGTCCCTTCACGTGCACCACTTAAGTTTATAAAGTTCTTATTTTAAGAGCTTTTTTATTTGCTTTTTTGGCTTTTGAAGTTATAATATAAGGTAATAAAGAAAAGGAAGTGAAACATGGAAGAATATAACGTTTATATTGATGAATCTGGAGACGAAGGTATAAAGAAAGGATCCAAATACTTTATTTTAACAGCAATAATTGTTAAAAAGGAAAAAGATTTAGAAATTGCTAAAAACGTTGATGTTATTAAGCAAAATTTAGAAATGGATATAAAAAAACAACTACATTGGAAGCTATTAAAAGGTTTACCAAACAAAAATATGATTATGGACATTGTAGGCACACTTGATATTACTATAATTAATGTAATTGTTGACACAAAATGTATAAAACTAATACCATCGAATAATATTTATAATTACTTTAGTGGTTATCTATACGAAAGAATTTGTTGGTATATGAATGAACATAATGGAATAGCAAACATTAACATAAGTTCAAGAGGTAATTTATCTAAACAAAGCTTAAGTAATTATTTAAATAACAATAACCACAAAAAATTCAACATTGACATTGCTAAAATAAAATCCATAAAAATTGTTCCTAATGAACGAAAACGCTTATTACAACTTGCAGATTGTTGCTGTAGTGCTCTATTCCAAGCATTAAAGTATAATAATGAAATACACTATAACTATGTTGCAAAGAAAAAAGAAAAAATATACTACAAAAACAACAATTATTTAAGTTATGGTTTAAAACTAGTTCCTAGTGATAGTCAAGCTACAGAATTAAAACAATTAATAACATTTTTAAGCAAATAAAAAAGTGAGCTTTCCCCTGCCTGAAGGTTCCCACAGGGCAAGCCTGTTGGTATATATTAAATATACCCTTCAGCAATTCAGCGAACTACTCACTCACTGACTAAATAATACCACAAAAAGTATTACTTGTCAATTTTAGTATATGAAATATCATAAAAAAGTATACATCATTTAAATTATATAAAGGAATTAAAAAATTTGAAAAATGAATAATATTTTAAAAATTTTGTACATTTTTTGCTTAATTTTAATAAAACTTGCTTATTTTCCCTATTTAAGTTATAATACCTAAGAAATTGGGGATGATTATGGAAAGATTTAAAGAAATAGAACGAAGCATAATAAAGAAATATCGAAAAGAGATATGGTGCAAATTTACTAAAGCAATTCGTGATTACAGGCTAATTAATGATCAAGACAAAATAATGGTATGTATAAGTGGTGGCAAAGATTCATTTTTAATGGCAAAATGCTTTCAAGAAATTAAAAGACACGGAAAAGTAAATTTTGATGCTCATTATGTTGTCATGAATCCAGGTTATACCAAAAAGCATTTAAATGAGATCAAAGAAAATGCAAAAATTCTAAATATCCCAATTGAAATATTTAACAGTGATATTTTTGCTTCCGTTGAAGTAATTGGACATAAAAGTCCATGCTATATGTGTGCTAGAATGCGTAGAGGTCATTTATATAATAAAGCAAAAGAATTAGGTTGTAACAAAATAGCTTTAGGTCATCACTTTGATGATGTAATTGAAACCAACCTTTTATCTATGTTTTATGGATCGGAAATTAAAACAATGTTACCGAAATTACATAGTGAACATTTTATTGGTTTAGAGCTAATTCGTCCTATGTATTTAATTAAAGAACAAGATATTATTTCTTGGGCAAAATATAATGATTTAAAATTCTTAAATTGTGCTTGTAAAATGACAATCGAAAACAATGTTGATGAAGAAAAGAGTAAAAGAAAAGAAATAAAAGGATTAATAAACAAATTAAGAAAGATAAATCCTTATATTGATTACAATATATTTAAGAGTATGGAAAATATCAATTTAAATCAAATACTTGGATATCATAAAGATAATGAAAAGTACTACTTTCTAGATGATTACGATAAGGAGGATTAATATGTATATCAGTGGAAAATTAAAAGACAAAACAATCAATTTTTATAAACCAACCATAACAAATTTTGATAGTGAAGGAATCGATGCAATAGAAGCTAATATAAGTTATAATGGAGAACTTATACTTCTGCCATGGAATGAATCAATAGAATCTAAGCTAAAACGTAAACAAGAGGAACTAATTAATCGTGGAATAGAAAAAACAAAAGAATTAGCAAATAAAAAATATTTTAGTCTCAAATACGAAGTAGATAAAACCATTACTATAATATGTGCTACACCACGTAAATACTCTTTTGCTCTATTTGAGTGTTACTATCAAGTAATTCTTTCATCAACTAGTATCACCAATCTAGTTTTAAGAACAAGAGAATTCAAAAAATTCTTAGAAAGTATTACAAACGAAAATATAAATCAAATTGACTTAGAAATAAAAATAGCATTATTTCTAAATCGTCAAGCTTATAACCAAGAAAAAACTAATAGAGCCAAAGATGATAAATTTAACATTGCTCATGAAGAAATACTTTCTTCTTCTCTAGAAGAAATTGTTACTTTTGGTGAATTTGCATCACCAAATAGAGTACGCAAAATAGCAAGCAACTTAACAGATATTGAAGCATCTAAATTAGTCTTACCAATTTATTTTGCTATACCTGATGAAGTGCGAGCAAACAAATTTTTAGCATTATGTCGTACTCCCGATCTAGATGAAGGTCATATAAAAAGAAGCCTCAAAAAACTTGAGCTTCCAAGTAATTATCAAAATTTAATTAGATGAGTTTAACTCATCTAATTTTTTTATTGCTTCCTCAAACGTTGCTACACTAACAATCGTAATATCATATCCTTTATCCTCAGCAACACTTACTGCTTCTTCATAATTTTCTTCTGGGCACATAAATATTTCCGCATCATTTTTAACTGCCCCAATAAGTTTATATTTCACTCCCCCTATTTCACCAACATTACCTTCAATATCAATAGTACCAGTTCCGACTATTTTTTTACCACCAGTAATGTCTTCTTCTACCAACTGATTATAAATAGATAAACTCATCATTAGTCCCCCACTAGAACCAGCCTCACTAGCCCGACTTGTAATAGTAACCTCTGGATCAGTCTCATATTCATAAGTGGTAAGTAAACTTACTCCTATTTTCATTCCTTCTGCTTCATAGGTAACAGCAAAACACTCTTTTTCTTCTTCATCCCGAAGAACTTTTAAGCTCACCCTTTCTCCTGCATCCATATTCCCAATAATTGCTTTAAGATCTTCTAAAGAAGAAATATTTTCTCCATTAACACTTAAAATTTGATCACCAATTTTCAAATCAGTATCAGCTTCTTTTGTAAGATAGCTTACTTCATTTATAGTTCTAATAATTGTAATATCTTTTCCCGCTGCCTTGTAAGCATTAATAATCGCCGCATCTATGCTTTGTTGCATATAAAGTCTTTCTCTTGCTAATGCCTCATCCATATTTTCTCCTTCTATTGTTAGATCTTCAGAAGAAACAATATCCCAATCAGGTATAACATAAGAAATAAGTAAAAAAGGAATAGAACCTCTAACCATGGAAACATAAGCCATATTAAAAGAGCCTTCTACTTCATAACCATCTTCAACTGTTATTCGATCATTTAAATTTACTGCCCCACCTGGAGTATAAATCTTAAAAGGTAGTTCTACTGTAAATAATAAAACAATAACCAGTAAAACAATTAATTCTTTATAATTCTCTTTAATAAATTCTTTAATTTTTTCATATATTTTAGCAAACAATTAATATCACCCAATAAATTATATCAAATAAAGAGGCAATTATGAAGGAAAAGTTTTTAAATTTTATATTTTGTTTATTTTGTTTTACAAGCATTTTCTTAATACTCAAAAATAACACTGAAGTAGCAGAAGTAATCATAAATGCTGTAAATCTATTTTTCAAAAAAGTATTTGTATCTTTATTTCCCATGTTTATTTTAAATGATTTATTAATTAGTTTAAATATCCCCTATTATTTTTATTTACTATTTAACAAGTTATTTATTAAAGTATTCTCTACTAGTGGACTCGGTGCTTATGTCTTTATCATGAGCCTAATTAGTGGTACGCCAAGTAATGCTTACATTTTAAAAGAATTAGTAGAGGAAAAAAACTTAACTAATGAAGAAGCCTCTCATTTACTAGCATTTACTTATTTTTCTAATCCTTTATTTTTAACAATGATGTTAAGTAGCATTTTTAACATGACTACATCTATAAAGATCATGATCATTCATTATATTAGCAATATTATCATAGGCATAATATTAAGAAATAAAGCACCAAAAATAACAAAGTCAAGTTTTAAAGTAACTACACCCAAAATAGGAAGTACTCTCATCAAAAGTATAAACAAAAGCATCTCTACTCTCTTAATAATTTTAGGAACAGTTACTTTTTATATGCTCCTAACTTACATTATAACATCGATTATTCCAACTAATCCTTTCTTAAAAACAATAACTGGAGGCTTCTTAGAAATCACCAATGGTCTAAACAATTTAACTAATCTAGGAATAAACAGCAAAATAAAAGAAATCATAGCAATTGCCATCATTTCTTTTGGAGGATTAAGTATTCATACGCAAATAAAAGCTATATTAGAAGATACCAAAATAAAATATAATAACTTCTTAAAAGGAAGAATTATGCATGTAATTATTGGGATAGTTTTAGTTTGCATCATCTAACAAGCATAACTAACAGGATAACTAGTAAATTCATTTTTTAAACCTAAATAAGTGAATGTTAGATCATCATTACTAGTAGTATTTACGCCATCAATTAAAACAGGAATAGTAAACATAACTAAATAATAATCATTTTCTAAATTCTGATACTTATACTCTAAACATAAATCATAGCTAGCATTAGTACTTTTAAGTGGATATACCTCATTATCATAAATAACTTCCTTAGATGAAACAACCAGTTCTTTTTCTTCATCCATCATAAAAGTAATTACTGTCTCCTCACCATTTCGATTAATAGTTAACCCATTTAAATGTAGATCCAAAAAATCAGTTTCAATATTTTGAATTAACTCTGTTCTTGCTATCTCATCATCACTAGCATAACTAGTATCATGATTAATCACTTCAAGCTGCATCATTACCCTCAAAAGTAAAAGTAAAACAACCGAAATTAAGGCAATACTAATGAGCAACTCTAAAATAGTAAATCCATTTTTATTCATTAGTGCATCACCCCTATACTAGCATATTGATATTCTCCGTCAACTAAAAACTCACCAACTAGAATATAATCATATCCTTCTTTATTAGATAAAGAAGTTATATAACGATTAAAACTACTAGAATATGTGCTTTCATCATAATCCTTCAATCCATATTTAACCAAATAAAGATGATCAATTTGAAAATCATCCATAATAGAAGAACAACTAGCAAATTGAAAATCATCACAAGATAAAGAAACAATATTTCTATTCATATATTGATCCAATTGATTAAGTTCCAAGTATTCTTTTAAAAAATACATCTTATAAACATTAGCCGCATCATCATATAACAAATTTTTTCTACTATTATCTATCATACTAGTAAAAGTACCATATAAAAGTAATAAAGACACCGTAACAAAAGTAATAACAATGATAGTTTCTAAAAGAGCAAACCCTTTTTTCATACAACCACTATTCCTTTACTTTTTTCTTATGAAGCCTTTTATAATAAAATATACCAACAATTAAAACAAAGATAACAATCAAAATAATTAAAACAATATGAGAAAAATTATCAAAAATACCTAAAATAGATTCCCAATTATCTCCTACTTTAGCACCTATAATGGTAAGTACAGAATTCCAAATGAGAGAACCCAAAATTGTATAGATTAAAAATTTAGGCATTGGCATTTCACTCATACCAGCAGGAATACTAATTAAACTACGAACAATAGGGATAAAACGGCAAAAGAAAACTGTTTTATTTCCCTTTGTATCAAACCAATGGTCAGCCTTTTCAATATCACTAGCTTTAAGTCTGAGCACTTTCCCAACCTTACCAGAGACAATTCTTTTTAATCTCTCTTTATTAAGTATCTTACCAATATAATAAAGAACTATAGCTCCCAAAAGCGAACCTAGAGTAGCTGCGATAATAACACCTACTACATGTAATTTGGTAAAAGTAGTCATAAATCCACCAAAAAGTAAAATTACTTCTGAGGGAATCGGTGGAAATATATTTTCAACAGCAATAAGGAAAAAAACACCAAAATATCCAAACTGCTCCATAATAGATAAAACTAATTCTTGCATAACATCAATCCTTCTTTATTAAGTATATCATAATTCTAGATACTTGCAAACAAAAAGATGTTGTTATAGTGTTAAGTACAAGACCTAAGACATCAACATCAACTATTTAGGTTATCCCAGCAGCTAATCTTGTATCCTAATGCTTTTTTAGTTTAGCCTTAACCAAACTTTAAGTTTAAAAGGATATTGGGCGCACACCCCGCGTGTTATTCACGTTGTTGTTGTTGAGGTTGCCATCCGAATTCACACGGAACACGTTAGCATTACTGCCGTTAAAGTTATACGGAGACATGACAGAGTTTCCATTCATAGATTAACCAACCTAATTATATAAAATTTACTAAGAAATGTCTACTATTAGTAAGTATTTTTCAAATTAAAGATAGGATTTACGAAACTAAAGATAAATGATATAATATTTTTAGGAAGTGATTTTATGCGCTATAATGTAATTAAAGATGCAAATAGAATAATTAATAAAAGTCCTTATTTAATAAATAATCCTGAAGATTATAAAAATAAATGGTCTATTCTCTTTGAAAATAATAAACCAATTTATTTAGAATTAGGAATGGGTAGAGGCGAATTTATCATTAACATGGCCAAAACTTATCCTAATATTAATTTTATCGGACTAGAACTTAATGAATCTCAAATGGTAAAAGCAACAGACAGATTAAGAGGACAAAATCTACCAAATTTAAAATTAATTAATGCTGATGCGAGAGACCTAGATAAATTTTTTGGCAAAGAAATAGATACGATTTATTTAACATTTAGTGAACCATGGCCAAAAAAACAAGATGAAAAAAAGAGATTTACTCATGAATCTTATTTAAGACTTTATGACAAAATATTTAAAAAACACAAACATATTATTTTAAAAACCGATAATAAAGTTTTATTCCAATACTCTCTAGAAAGTTTATCAAAATATTGGTATACCTTTGAGGTAGTAAGTCTTGACCTACACCATGATGAGCGAAAAATACCTAATATTATGACTGACTTTGAAAAAAATTATGATAAAACAGAAAAACGTCCTATTTACTATTTAGATGCTAAATTTGAAGATTAACCAGTTTTAACTGGTTTTTTAGAAAAGAGATTTAACTCTCTTTTCTTAATTTTTCAATCTCTTCTATACTTAACCCTGTTATATCACATATATCCTCTATACTATTACCTTTTTTGAGCATTTTTTTAGCAATTTCATATGCTTTTTGCAAAGAACCTTCTTCAATGCCTTCAATTCTTCCGTCTTCGATGCCTTCCTCATATCCTTTGTTCTCTGCGATATAATCTGACCATTTAGCTAGTAATTCTTTCGGCTCTTCATCATTTACATATTTGTTTATCCATTCGTTAAATTCCATTAATAGTTCATCTCCTTCAGCGATAGATTTTCTCTCTTCATAATCTTTTGCTGCTGATAATGCTAAAATACTTTTATAGTTTTTCCTACATTATTATCTCAGTATAGTTAATAACATTGTATAATTGATGTTTTAAGAAAAGAGATTTAACTCCCTTCTTTTAATTGTTCAATCTCTTCTATACTTAATTTAGTAAATTTAACTATTGCTTCAATAGAAATATTTTCTTCTAACATGTTTTTAGCAATTTCATATGCTCTTTGTTTAGAGCCTTCTTCAATGCCTTCAGCTCTACCTTCAATTCTTCCTTCTTCAATACCTTCTTCTTTACCTTCCTCATATCCTTTGTTCTCTGCAATATAATCTGACCATTTAGCTAGTAACTCTTTGGTCTCTTCATCATTTACATATTTGTT
>CALVQN010000038.1 GCA_944358135.1 uncultured Bacilli bacterium | reverse complement strand
TGGTGTTTGAGACCAACGCGTCTACCGATTCCGCCACACGCCCATATTAATTTGTAGACATTTTGTAGACCAACATATTCCATCATAATTTATACGAGGATAGTCAATAGCAATTGCCTATATACCACGCTAAATGATGTCCAAACGCGTCTACCAATTCTGCCATACATGCAAGTGATAAATTAATTATAGCATAAATTTATCAAATGTACTAGCTAAAATCACCACTTTTAGTATATAATAATAAAGTGATGAATATGATAATAATAAGTTTAATAATTTTATTTATAGTTTTTTTAATTTGGTCTACTTTAATGTTAAAAGGGAAACTAAATAAATTGGATAATAGTTTTTATAAAAAAATAAAAATTACTAACTTAAAAACCAGCATATTTAAATGTATAACATTTTTAGCTAGTGCTAAATTAATCGCTTTTCTCTGCTTAATTTTACTAATATGGATAAAAGAGAAAAATATTCCCATTTTAATTATCGTAAACATGCTTTTAATGTGGCTATTAATTGGGATATTAAAAAGAATATTTAAAAGAGAAAGACCAAATATTAATAGATTAGTAAGTGAAAAAGGGTACAGTTATCCATCAGGACATACACTAACTGCAACTAGTTTTTATGGTTTTATTATCTTTTTAATTACAATAAGTCCTTTTTTAGTATCAATAAAAATATCATTAATCTGTTTATTATCCCTATTAATATTTTTAGTAGGTTACACAAGAGTCTATTTAGGTGTACATTATTTAAGTGATGTAATCGGAGCAATTTTAATTGGAACAAGTTATTTACTATTGTACATTTTCTTTACTTATTTTATTTTAAATTTAATTTAAGTTTTCTAATTTAAAGTCTTTATGGTATAATTAGGTTACAGACAGAGGTGAAGTATGGCAAAAAGAAAAGAAAAAATCATGCCATTTTTTAAATTTTTAGCTATAGCAATGGCAATTATAACAATTATAACTTTATGTTTATTCAAATTTATAGATATATTACCAGGAGAATATTTTTTAGTGTTATGTGTATTACTAATACTATTTAACTGTATTTTTTCAAGTTTAATTTTAACTAGGAGAGGAACAAAGAAAAGGGCAGTAGGTACTGTATTTTCGATACTTTATATAATTTTCTTAGTCTTAATAATTGTCTATGAATTAAACACAATAGGATTCTTAAAAAAACTAGGATTTACAGATTACAAAACTGAAAATTATAGTGTTTTGGCTTTAATAGAAAGTGATTATGAAGAATTAAGTGATTTAGATAAAAAGGTTATTGGAAGTCTAGAATTTACATCAGAAGGTCTAGAGAAAGCTAAAGAAAAGATAGAAAAGGATATAACTCCTGAATTTATTACTACCGATAATATTACTGAATTAAAAGATACGTTTTTAGCTAATGAATATGATGGAATATTAGTTGAAAATTCCATGTTAGCCATGATTAATGAAAGCGATGAAGAATTTAGTGAAAAATATAAGGTAATTTACGAATTTTCTTTAGATGTAGAAACAGAAGATATTGCCCATGAAGTAGATATTACCAATGAATCATTTAACATATTTATTTCAGGAATAGATACATATGGATCAGTGAGTAGTGTATCTCGTAGCGATGTAAATATGATTATTACAGTAAATCCAAATACTCATAAAATACTAATTACATCTATTCCAAGAGATTATTATGTAACATTAGCTAGTAAAAATGCTAAAGATAAGCTTACTCATGCTGGTATATATGGTATTGAAGAAAGTGTAGCAACACTACAAAATTTACTAGACATAAAAATTAACTATTATGTCAAAGTAAACTTTACATCTCTAATTGACATAGTTGATGCTTTAGGAGGAGTTAGTGTTTATTCTAAATATAGCTTTACTAGTCAAGATGGATACTATTATACTCAAGGAATGAACAATGTAGACGGTAAAAAAGCCTTATCTTTTGTAAGAGAACGTAAATCTTTTAGTGAAGGAGATAGAACCAGAGTAGAAAATCAAGCAGCAATGATAGAAGCTTTAATTAATAAAGCAATTAGTCCTTCGATTATTGTAAACTATACGAGTCTGCTTAATGCCTTAAGTGATTCTTTTATAACTAACTTAGATACCAAAGATATAACTAATTTTATTAAAATGCAAATAGATGAAATGCCTAGTTGGGAAATAGAAAATATTAGTTTAAATGGTACAGATGCTTTTGATTATACCTATTCTTATGGAGGAACTAAGTTATATGTAATGTATCCAGATAATGAAACGGTAATTAATGCAACAACTAAAATTAAAGAAATACAAAATGAGGAGTAAACACTCCTCATTAATTATTATATAAACGATATAAAGTAATAGATGGTTTATTAAATAATCTAAAACTAAAATTTTCAGTACCAATACCATTAGAGATATACAGCTTTTGATTATCTATTTCGTAATAATCATTAATATAAGTTTCAGCGCCATCTTTCTTTATAATACCCCCAATAAAGGGTATTTTTATTTGTCCACCCATAGAATGTCCAGATAAAACAAGATTACTTCCATGAATATTTTTAATTAAATCTGGTTGATGAACTAAAGTAATTGTAAAATAATTAGCATTATATAACTTATTAACATCTTTTGTATTAGATAATCCTACAAAATTAATAGGAACACTACTATTATCATAAACTAATTTAGAAGAATTATCTAGCAGAGTAAAACCACTATTTTCTAATATAGACTGATATTTATCTAAATATTTTTGATCATAATCTCCAATAACAGCAAATTTAAAAAGCCTAGCTTCTAATTCACCAAAGTATTTACTCATTAAATCTACTTCTTCTTCACTAACACTTTCCTTGTCAAATAAATCTCCTGTAAAAACAATAATATCAGGATTTAAATAATTAATTTCCTCTACAATATCTTTTAGATCTTCTTCTAAAGTAGTTCTCCCATAATGAATGTCAGAGAAATGAACAATTTTTAGTCCATTATAAGCATCATTTAAATTCTCATCAATAACCGCTATTTCTTTAACATCAAAACCATGAGTATTAATATATCTAGCATAAAGAAAAAGAAGGAGAAAAATCAAAAAGATAAAAACAATAATTTTAACTGCTTTTCTAGGTTTAACTTTAACTTTCTTTTCCATGTATTATCCTCCCAAAGTATAAAGAATGATTAATACCATCACACATATCCCATTATGAAATGCATGAGCTAAATAAGAAGTATAAATATTGTCGGTTTCATAAAATGCTTTACCAAAGAAAAATCCTAAAGTACCATAAGGAAGTAAATATAAAAGTTCTAACCAATCTTTTGTTACAAAAACAGTTTGAACATGAGCAGTAGCAAAGATTAATCCTGTAACTAAAGCAAAAGTATACCATTTTGAAAAAGCTTTTTTAAAGCCAGCTCTAAAAGTTAATTCTTCTACAAGTGGGCCTAAAATAACCATAGATACTACACTGCTAACTGGATAAAGAGAAATTAAATTTCGATTAATATTTTCATTAACAGAAACTGAACTACCAACAAAATTAGAAATAATAATATTGGCAATCATCATCGCACCAATTCCTATAATCCAGTTCTTAAGTGCAGTACCAACATACTCTTTTTTAAAATTTTTAAAGTCTTGCATAAGCCTTTTTCGATAAAGAATTCCTAATACTAAAAGAATTATAATATAAGACAAAATCTGAAAAATAGTGGCAATTACAACATTATCATGATAAGCAAGATCACTAAAAAAATAAGAAAGCATTATACTTAAGACTAAATAAAGGACAATAGTACCTAATCCTTTTAAAAATTCTAATACTTTAATTTCCATATCATCAACTCTTTTTCTAAAATAAATATATCACAAAACAACTACTAAATACAATAGAATATAAATGAATTGACATAAAAATATCTTGACGATAAAATCTGCTTTTGATAAAATGAACTTACTATAGGAGTATAATATGAAAAAAAAGTATTATTTATTAAGCTTTATAGCCCCAATGTTATTATTATTTATTGCATCAACTATATGTGGATATGTTCCTTTTGGAGAATACACATTCAATAAATTTGATGCTTTCTATGAATATCCCACGTTCTTAGTAGAACTAGGAAGAATGCTTAGAGAGGGTAGGAGTATTTTTTACACCTTTCATGCTGGAATGGGTGTAAATTTCTTTAGTATCCTAAATCTGTATGGAGGAAGTCCCCTAAATCTATTTAGTGTATTTTTTGATAATACAACAATTTATATATTTTATACTTTATTAATATATGTAAAACTAGGTCTAGCAGGCTTAACTATGAGTATTTACTTAAATAGTCTAAATACCCAATATAAAAATACTATTTGGAATGTAATCTTTAGTTTAATTTATGCAACATCTGGTTGGGCAATAGCCATGAGTATGCACATCATGTGGTTAGATGCATACATATTATTACCACTTATTATTAGAGGATTAGACAAATTAATATTAGAGGGTAAATATTTAAGTTATACCTTATTTTTAGCACTAGCGATTATCATTAATTATTATACAGGTTTTATGTTATGTATATTTATGGTAATCTACTTTATTTATAAAACCCTAATTACCAATAACTTTAATAAGAAGACCATACTAAGATTTATTATATTTTCATTAATATCAGCTTTAATATCTTGTGTAATATTAGTGCCAACAATCTTTAATTTATTAGGTGGAAGGTTTTCTAACTTAGATTTTTCATTTGATTATTTATCTGTTGATTGGTTCAGCGCGCTTTCTTTTATTTATAATACATCTATTGGCTCATTTATTATTGATGATCATTACAATTTTGGAAGTAATACAATTTATATTAGTATTTTTTGCATCTGTTTAGTTATTAGTTATTATTTCAACACTAAAGAAACAAAAAAAAATAAAATAATCACCTTATTAACTATTCTATTCTTTTATGTATGTTTTTCCTTTCGCTTATTAGACTATGTATGGAACATGTTTCAAAAACCGATTTGGTGGGAGCATAGATATCAATTTGTGTTTGTGTTTTTCCTTCTTATTATTGCTTATCAATCTTTTTGCGAATCAGATAGTATTAAAATGACTTCAAAGATAAAAAGTTTAATTACCTTAATATTTATGACACTTTTAATTTTATCTTTCTCTTATAAAGTGAAGGGATTAGAATTATCAAACTTGCGAGTTTTATTGATATTTTTGAGTATAATATTTTTCTATATTTATTTAAATAGTAACAAAAGTAAAAAAATATTAATCTTTTTAATATTAATAGAGTTAGGAATTAATACTTATTCAATTCTTTATATTAACCGAGGAGTAGATTATCAAGAGAGCGTAGAAAATAACAAAGAACTTAATTCCACTTTAAATGAAATTGAAGATTTAAATGAGTATCGCATTGTAACGCAAATGTATTCAGATGCAGGTTTGACTTTCAATTTTAACTCCATAGACATCTTTAGCTCAAGCAATAATATGAACACATCGATATTTTTAGATCAGTTAAATTATTCTTTATTTAATTTAAATTCAATATTAATTAATTCTTATAATCCAGCGGTTTTATCTTTATTGGGAGTAAAATATATTTTTGGAGAAAGTGAATATTTTGATTGCAATAACGATATATGTGCGAATGAGTATGCTCTTCCGCTTATGTATTCAGTTAATGAAGAAATACTAAAAGTACAAATGACTAAAGATTTTCAAAAAAATATTAATAAGATTTACTCAGCACTATTGGATCGAGAAGAAAAACTGTTTTTGGAAATTGAACATAACATAATTTTAGAAAATTTAACTGTAAATGAAAAAGGAGAACTAGAAAAAGAGTCTGATGATGCATGGATTATAATCAGTGCAACAGTTAATAATGATTGCCTTGTAATACCAGATAACAATAGCTTATGGATGAAAAAAGATTGGGGAACTACTAAAGTATTAATTAATAATGAAGAATACTCATATTCAACATCAACAGATTATCTAATCCCATTAACCGAAGGAGATTCAATCACTGTTATTTTCTATTATAATGAAGAAATAGACTTTTTAGAAATATTAAGCGAACATTTATTTACAGCTTTAGATATAGAGGCGTATGAAAGTGCTATAAAAGAAATTAAAGAAAAAACTAACTATAAAAATATAGAAGATAATAACTATATTTTAAAAGGGAAAGTAGAAATAAATGATGATTTATTATTAATTAACATTCCTTATGATGAAGGATTAACAATAAAAGTAGATGGAAAAGAAGTAGAGTATTTTAGAGTATTAGATACGCTTATAGGTATTGATGTAGAAAAAGGAACTCATACAGTAGAAATAACTTATTTTCCAAAAGGCTTAAAAATAGGAAGTATAATATCAACAATTTCTCTTTGTTCTCTATTAATTTATACAAAAATGAAAAATAGAAAGAAAAAGGCAAGCTAACTTATTGATATTTGTTAAAAAATAAGTTATAATAATAAACAGAAAGTAAAAGGAGGAATTTATATATGAAAGAAGCAACTGGAGAATTAAATATGACAGTTGTAACAGTAGTTGCAATCGCAGCAGTAATGGCCTTTTTCTATGCATTTGTATGGCCAACTATCAGAACAAGTTTGCAACTTAATACTGCATGTAGTACGGCTGGTGGAGCTGATTATAGCGATGCATCAAATGGGATATCTTGTACAGGTGGTGTATGTTATGCAAATGGCCAACAAAAGAATTGCTTACAAGACGTTGATTAATAAACAAATTTTAAAATAGGAGGAAAGAAATGAAACAGACAATGGGCGATTTAAACTTGACAGTTATTGTAGTGGTTATCATAGCTTTATTGTCGTTTTTTTTCTTTACCATACTTTGGCCAATGATTCAAGATAACTTTGCTAGAAATACAAGATGTGATGAAGCAATATGTGCTAAGCAACCTAATAATGATGGTTCCGTTGATTGCACTTATCGTGACAGTAATGGAACAGAGCATGAAATTACATGCGCTTGGAAGGGTTAATTGAGGTGATAATGAAATGAAGGAATCAATAGGTGGCGTCACTTTATTTAACATTGTCATTGTTTTTGTCTTGCTATTTGCAGGGTATATTAGTATGTCAATTAATTATTCTAAGGCATATAATGTTAAAAATGAAATTTTAAATATTATTAAAAATCAAGGTGGCGTATGTACTTCGAATTATGTTAGAAGTGATTGCTATAATTTTGCTGTTCAAATCTCAGATTATTTTAGAGAAGCAAATTATAGAAGTACTGGAGATTGTGAAGATGGATGGGTAGGTTATAATAGAGAAGGACAAATAGATTATAACAATTCAGCTTTTTGTGTTAGAGGAATAAAAGCAAATTCTAATTCAGAATTACCCAATGCTTTATATTATCAAGTAAAAGTATTCTATCAATTAGATCTCCCAATATTTAGTGATGTATTTGAATTTAGTATATATGGTGAGACAGGACGTATTTATGATCCTAATGAATGTGACCCAGATATTGGTTCTAGCTCTCGATATGAATGGTGTAGTCAGTAGGTGATTTATGAGACAGACAATTGGAGGAACATGGATATTAATGTTAGTAATTATATTTATTTTGCTATTTTCAGCATTTATTATTCTAACATTAAACTATTCACGAACAGTTAGAGTAAAAAATGAATTAATTGACATGGTAGAAAAATATGAGGGATTAAACTCAGAATCTATAGAATTAGTAAATAATTATCTATACTATACAGGTCATGTAACAACAGGAGTATGTGTTGAAGAGACAACACAAGGTGTATATGGAGCAACAAGCCTATCTTCAAATGTACTAGAACCAGCTCGTGCTGGAGCAGAATACTATTATTGCATCAGAAAATTTAATGGTGCTAATAGAACAAACTACTATCAAATATCAATTTTTTATCAATTTAATTTACCAATTCTAGGAGAGACAGGTAATTTTGAAGTGAGAGGAAGTACCAGTAATTTTGAGTCTCACGATGATGCTAGATATAGCGATGAAATAAGGAATTAGAAAGAGGGAATTTAGCATGAATGTTATTGTATCAAATAAATATCAAAATATGTTAGCAACCTTAGATATAGACGTAATAAAAAGTGTTAATGGTGAATTTGAAGTTGAAGAACTAGCTAACATTTTCACCAATTTTTATTTCAACAAAATGATTATAGATATTACAGCAATAAAAGGATATCAAAATATAAAAAATATTCAAAAATTATCTGTAAATTTTGATCCCAATAAATTGATTTTGTTATTAGATGATTCAGCAATGGTAAACAGTGGTAGTTACTTATCTGGATTAGTATCGATGGGAATCTATAATTTTACCAGAAATATAAATGCAGTTAAATTTTTAATTGATAATCCAAATTCATATAAAGATGTAGCTCAATATCATAATTTAAATGGAAATGAAAATAATGAAGTACTAGAATATGACACTTTTACAGGTACAGGAAGTGGTGGATTAAGAATAGTAGGATTTAAAAATGTAACTGCTCATGCTGGGGCTACTACACTAGTATATATGTTAAAAAGACATTTAGAAGTTGCCTATAATGTAGTAGCAATTGAAGTAGATAATGAAGACTTCCGTTATTTTAATGATAAAAGTTTAAAATCAACAACATCTTTAGATTTAGCATTTAATATTGCCAATAACCCAGATGCCGAAGTAATATTAGTAGATTTAAATAATTCTAATCAAACCAACCTTTGTAATGATATTATCTATTTAATTGAACCAGGATTGATTAAATTAAATAAATTAATCCGTAAAGACAGAGAAGCATTTGAAAAACTAAAAGATAAAAAAATAGTATTAAATAAAAGTGTTTTGACAGCTAAGGATATAAATGATTTTGAAAGAGAATCAAACAGCAAAGTATTTTTTAATATCCCTTATTTAGATGACAAAAAAGAACATGAACAAGTTTTAGATGACTTCCTAGTAGCTTTAGGTTTTTCTAGATTAAATAGCAGTAATTCTGGAAAAGCAAAGTTATTTAACATTTTTAAGTAGTTACTTAACATAAGTAACTTTTTTTGAGTTTTAAAAAGTGCTTTTTATTGATATAATAGTAAGTAAGTGGTGAATAATATGAAAAAAATAAGTTTAATTATTTTACTATTAGCTATAACAGCCATTACAACTCTAACAGTTTATACTTTAACTCATCAAAATATTGAAGGAACAGAAGGAATGATACGGGTAAAAAGTATTGAAAAAGCAACAAGTAATCTTACATCAAATGAATTAAATGAAATTTACAATCTTCAAATAAATGGAAAAAGACACAAATTAAAAAGCAACTATTATGTTACTTTTGAAGAGGGATATGCTAATATTACGTTAACACTCTATTTAGATGGTTTCGAAATTTTAAATATGGTAGTAGAAGATAAAATAAAGGCAAAAAATATTGAAGATATTTTTGTTGAAGAAAATAGTTTTCCTATAATTGAAGAAAGTGATATTAAAATTATAAATACTGACCAAGACTATTTATTAATAAATATTTATTCTGATGTAGAAAATATAAAAGAGGAATATTATGTTTGGAATATAAACAGAGATATTTTATTAGAAAATATTATCGTCTATGATGAAAGCACAAATTATGTTAGTACAACAGAAGAACCATTAAACATGTTTTATGATTCAGAAAGACAAGTATTAGCCAAAGTGGAAGATAATGAAATATATGCTTTAGAGCAAGAACAAGTAGGGGAAATAATGATCTTGCAAGAATATAAATATACAATTAAAAATAATGAAGTAAATAAAGAATTAATAAATACATATGAAAATGTTACGATAAAAGATAAAAAATAAAAAAAGCCCCAAAGGGCTTACAAACGTTAAAAAAACATTTATTGTTTGAATTAGTAGAATTTGATATTTAGTTAAGTAAAGGAAGTATATCAAAGAATGGAAAAGAATATTCAAACAAACTAAATGTTCGAGTATGTATACTACAACAAAAATAAATGTTTGTCAAGAAAAAATTGCACCCAAATGCAATTTTTTTCAATAAATATCTGAATTTCATGTTCCAACTACTTGATAAGGATCGGATATTGTTCCCGAACCTGTGATTGTGACATCAGGAGAAAGATTTATGACAGGACGGACTCCGTACATGCTATCTACACCATTACCAGTATTGAGAAACCCGCCAGCAAACAAAGCATGCACAAGAGCATAGTGAGCGCTAAAGCTAGACGGTGACATGGTCCAATATGCACTGTTCGTATAAAGGTAATAATTTGTATTTTGTGCAAATCCTCCGCCAGCATAAACTGCTTCATCGGCAGTGATTAATCCTATTGGATAATCTAATGCATGGTTTCCTTGGCTTGAACTACTTATTGTATATAAGTCATTGTCTACATCTGGACATTCGAATGTTGGGGTTTTATTTGTGTACAATCTATATCTTGCTCCATAATAAGTTGTAGTGGTTCCTGTTCCTCCTGTATCATTTGGTGCTCCTCCATTGGTTATGGTTGAAGTTCTATCTCCACAGAATCCTGTTTCTGTACTGATTCTGTCTGCATAATTCTCTAACAAGTTTTCTTCATACCATGTATCTAGTACTCTTTTAATGGTACTATTTGTTGTAAGTCCATGTACTCGATTATTTTGATACATATATCCTACATACATATTATTATTATCTAAACTATTGAATGAATTTGTTCCTATTTGTGTACTTTCTCCCGTTGTTACTGGACCGCTAGAACTATCGCCACTGTAAATAATTCTAATACTTCCATCTTCATTTATTCTTATAATTCTCCAATAAAATCCTGCAAATTGTACCCAGTTATCAGTTGGATTTCCTGCGAAGTAGTAGGTTCTTCCTTTACTTGAGTCCGCATAATATATTGTCCCTGTTGTTGTTTCTGTTACTATTGTACTAAAATCATTCCTTGTTAATAGGTTAGTATAATTAGATAGTATTCCTTCTCCCACTGTTTGTTTTTTATCAAAATATAAATAACACTTTGTTCCTTTTTTAGTTATATTATTTACACTTACTGAACCACTCTCATATACTATACTTACTGTATCATCTTTTATTATTTCTCCATTATTAGACTGTCCACAATAGCTTTTTTCTTGATTTAAACCATATCCACTTGTTGGTATAGTATCTTCTTCAACATAGATTCCATCTTCATTTGCTACATATAATGATACCATATTTAAATCGGGTACTTTATAATTTATCTCACTATTTATAATTGGTACACTAGATACACTTCTATATTTTGCTCTTGTAAAGTTTAATATGATTGCACTGATAATTAGCACTACTATTACTGCTATAATAATATTTCTTTTCACACGACTTCTTTTTAATACCTCAAATTCCATAACTCTTATTCCTTCCTGTGAAGTTTTACTTCATTTAATTTTGTAAATATATAAGCTATGATATGAATAGTTTCCTAGCTTATATATTCATTATATTATTGGCTAGACAGAAAGTCAAGAAAAATATAGTTATTTCGGGATATATTTTTTTGGAATCCAAAACCATGAGAAAATTAATTTGGTGAAATAACATGATTTATAAAAATAAACTGATAGAATTAAGAGAAAACAAAGAATTAAAACAATATGAAATCGCTGATATATTAAATATTTATAAAGGATTATATAATCAATATGAAACAGAATATGCAATCATTCCTACAAAACACTTAAATACTCTTTGTAACTATTTTGATGTATCTTTTGATTATATATTTGAGTTCTCTAATAAATTGAGATATTTAAATTCAAATAAAGAAATAAACTCTATAAAAGCTGGAACACGTCTAAAAGAATTTAGAAAAGAAAATAGATTAACTCAAACTAAATTAGCTAACTTTTTAAATACAGTACAACCAGTAATTGCTAATTATGAAAAAGGAAAGTATTTAATATCTACTCCTTTTCTCTATACTATTTGTAAAAAATATAATGTCTCTGCTGATTATCTTCTAGGTAAAATAGATAACCCAAAGTATTTGAAGTAACTTTGGGTTTTTAAATGCTGAAAAAATGTCAGAATTTGTCGAACGCTTTTTCTTGCTTTTTTTTATTATTATCCTTCATAATAGATTACCGTTATCCAGTTATTGGCGGCGCCTGCGCATCTTTATGAGTAGTTTAAACTACTTGGATTTTATTCAGGGGGTTTTTACGAAAGTAGGAGGGATGTAAATGAGTGATACTAAACTATTACTGATTATAATAATTATGCTAATCTCTATTATTAGAGATGACCATAAGAAAAAGCGCTGATATGTAGCGCCTAAAACATCGTTGCAGGCGTTATCCAATCTGGATAACACTTACATATTTAATATATCATATTTTACATAAATTAACAAGTTCTTTTCTAAACCGATAGTGTAATTGTTTGTCGGGAATTGAAAAAGACATATGACCTCTGATATAATAAATAAAAAAAATCAGAATAAAA
>CALVQN010000037.1 GCA_944358135.1 uncultured Bacilli bacterium | reverse complement strand
ATAAAAAGAATCCCAAGTCATTTTACTATTTTAAATACTTGGGATTATCTATTTTACCTAAAAGGTAATCAGCACTAATATTATACCTTTTACAGATAGTATAAAGAAAAGGCGTAGCAATCAAATTTCTTCCTTTTTCATTAAAAGCAATAGAAGAGAAGGTAGTATTTAAAATACTAGCAAGCTTCTGTTGAGTTAACTTATTTTCTTTTCTGAACTCTTTTAGCCTTTTACCAGCCTCAATCTTATCTACGTCTTTAACATTTTCATATTGCACTAGTTTAGTAGATTCGAATAAATAATCAATAGAAACATCAAAATACTTACTCAAAGCAACTAAATGTTTAATGGGAATTATTTTTTCTTTAGTTTCATAGTGATTATAGGTTCTTCTGTCTATTTCAAGAATGTTAGCCACATCTTCTTGCGTTAAGTTTCTATTCTCACGGCTTTCCTTTAAAAGAAGATTATAATTCATATTAAATCACCAAGTTAATTTTCCCATTTAATTAGATTTCAATAAATAATATGCTCACTATTGTGTTATTTTTCTTGACTTCTTATCTAGCTGATACTATAATTAATATATAAGCTAGGAGACTATCTAATCATAGCTTATATCTTGGAATAAATAAATGAAGCAGAACTTCACAGAAAGGAATAAGAGTTATGGAATTTGAGGTATTAAAAAGAAGTCATATAAAAAGAGGTATTGTTATAGGAGTAGTTGTAGTATTCATTATTAGCGCGATTATATTAAACTTTACAAGAGCAAAATATAGAGTAAGTGATAGTGTACCTATAATAAATAGTGAGATAAATTATAAAGTACCAGACTTAAATATGGTATCATTATATGTAGCAAATGAAGAAGGGGTATATGAAGAAGCAGATACTATACCTTCAAGTGGATATACATTAAATATAGAACAAAGTTATTGTGGCAGGTCTAATAATGGAGAGATAGTTAAAGATGATACAGTAAGTATAATATATGAGAATGGACAAGTTAATGTACTTGGATTAACTAAAAAAGGAACAAAATGTTATTTATATTTTGATATAGAAGATGAAACATCAGGAGAACAAATATTAGAAAATTATCCGACAGTATTAACAAGAAATGATTTTAGTACAATTGTTAAAGATGCTACTACAGGAACAATCTACTATGCAGATACAAGTAAAGGAAGAACTTTTTACTTTGCAGGAAATCCAACCGATAACTGGGTAAGCTTTGCAGGATTCTATTGGAGAATCATTAGGGTAAATGAAGATGGAAGTGTAAGGATGATTTATCAGGGAACATCAGCAAATACAACAGGAGCAAATACACAGATTCAAGAAAGTACATTCTCAATAAATAGTAACACATACAAAAATAATGCATATGTAGGGTATATGTATGCATTAAACGCTGTCCATGGATTAACCACTAATAGCGGAATAAAAAGAGTACTTGATACCTGGTATGAAAATAATTTACAAATTAATTATGCACAATACTTGAGTAAAAAAGCGGGATTCTGTGGAGATAGACAACCGAGCACAAGCTCATCAACCAGTAATGGACAAGGAGGAACAGGAACGACACCAACTTATTATGGAGCATATATAAGATTAGTAAATAGTTCAAAGAATCCAACATTTGACTGTCAAAATAGTAGTGATTTGTATACAGTAGCAAGTAGTAGTCAAGGAAATAAAGCATTAGATTACCCAATAGGACTTATTACAGCTGATGAAGTAGCATATGCTGGTGGAGTATGGAATACTGCTAATAGCGGATATTACCTATATACAGGCCGAGTATACTGGACAATGTCCCCATCTAATTTTCATACGAACGGCACAGCATACGTGTATTATGTGAATGGAAATGGCAGCCTTAACGACGACAGTGTACCCACCTTGATTAACGTGCGTCCTGTCATAAACCTCTCGCCCGATGTCACAATCACAGGTTCAGGCACATCAACTGATCCATACACTGTAGTAGAAGCATAAAACTACTTGTATTTATAAAAGAAATAGTATATACTTAATTTGTAGAGCATTAGGAAACGACATGCCTACTTCAAAGATTTATTTTGATAGACATGGACTGCTAAGTTGTTATTAACAATGATGATAGTCGATGTCTTATTATTTGCCCTAAAAAGACTTATAATAGAATCTAAAATTGCTTTTAGCTTCATTAATGCACTTCTTCCTACAAGAACCAAACCCCCTAAAAAGAAGGTAATCCAATAGTAGGAAAAGAAGAACACTAATAGACATCCGTCCTAATGCTCAAGACTATATTATTAAACAATACAAAGAAAAAAGCAAGAAAAAGCGTTCGACAAAATTCGACATGTTTATTCAGCTTAAAAGTCTAATCAATCTATGTTAATTGCATAGATTTTTTCTTATATTGAAAAAAAGCAACAGAAAAGATATAATATAACTGTTAGTATAAATGTTAGAGGAGTGTTGCAATGACTAAATTTTTTAATACTAGTTATAAAATTATGATAGGGATATTAATCGTATTATTCTCTTATATTACTATAGTTAGTGCTTTTTATGGAATAGGAGAGAATATATCTCCATTAATTGTAATACTAGGGACAATAGTAACATTCTTTTTATTTAAATGGTTAAATAAAAAATTAGATAAATTATCAAACAAAAAAATTAAGATAATTGCCATTATTTTATCGATAATATTTTTTATTGGTTTATTATTAGTAGGACTCTTTTTACCCATATCATCAGTAACAGACTTATCTCATATTATTGAATATGTAAATCGTATGATTAGCGAAAACAATCTAACAATTACAGGTTCATATTTTTCTAAATACACCAACCAAATTCCTTTATTAATTTTTGTTTATGGCTTTACTAAAATAGGAAGTATTTTTGGTACTACTAACGTTTTATTAATGGGAACAATTTTTAATGCTTTATTTATTGCAATAACAGGCTATTTTATTTATTTAATTGGAAAAGAGATAAAAGGACCTAAAGCAGGATTATTATCATTAATATTCATAGTAATTAATCCCATATTCTATTTGTACACTTCCTATTTTTATACTGACACTTTATGTATGCCTTTTGCTGTTATTGGCCTATATTTAATGATTAAGAGTATAAAAGCAGATAATACAAAAAATAAAATACTATTAAGTATCTTATCGGGATTAATTTTCTTTATTGGTTTAAAGGTTAGAATTGTTGTCATAATTTTGCTAATTGCTATCGTAGGGTTTATTTTAATCAACAAAAAAATAGTGGATAAATTAAAAATATATATAGCATTATTCCTAGGATTAATAATTGGTTTCTTAGGCTTTAAAGTAGTATACAACTATTTTGAATTAGATCTAAATGAAAATGCATCTTTTCCGATAACACACTGGATAATGATGGGATTAAATGAAGAATATACAGGAGGGTATAATAGTCCTGATCATGATTTAACTTATAATGAACCAACCTATGAAGAAAAGAAAGAAAGAAATATAGAAGAGATAAAAAACAGATTAAAAGAATTAGGACCAATCAGTTTGATTAAATTAGAAGGAAGCAAAATAGCTAGAACATGGTCGAGTGGCAATTATGGAGTTTATGCTAAATTAAATAATACTGCCGATGGTACAGGCTTGTACGAATATTTAGGTGGATATGGAAATACCAATATCTTCATGAAATACAGCTTACAAATATTAAAAACATATATTAGTTTCATGATTCTTTTAGGCTTATTGGGAATTTTTAGAAAGAAAGAAGTAGAATATAATTATGATGCCATAGTCTATATTGCTTTATTTGGTGCTATTCTATTCTATATTATTTGGGAAGCAGCTCAAAGATACAGCTTATCTTTCTTACCATGGATGATCATTCCTTTAGGCTTAATTTATGCAAATAGGGAAGAAGGAAAGCAAAAAGAAATAGCTAAAAAGGAAAAAATAATGAAAATAGGTAGTATAACTATAATGTTGATAACTTTTGCTTTACTAACAATTAATTTTCCCAAATACACATTAAAGACAGATACTTATGAAGATATAAGAATACTTTCTTATCGTGGATTTAGTGATATTGATATTAAAGAAAACAAGATAAGTCAAACTTTTACAACAAAAGATAACTTTAATCAAATAAGAATCCGCATTTATAATAGTGATGAAGAAATAGAAAGTATGTATTTATTTAGATTGTATAATGAAGATACGAATGAATTATTATACGAAGAAGAATTTATAAGTAGTGATATCAAAAACAATAGTAATCCTAAATTTAAATTTGCGGAAGTTACTCCAAACAAAAACACAAGTTACCGCATAGAAATATCTAAATTATCAGGTTCTTCCGTTTTAAGTATAGGCACATATAATGAGTCTGTTTATTATAAATCTTACAATAATGGTTCTGTTTATATAAACGATGAAGAGGTTAGTGATACTTTTATTTTTAGAGTAGATGAAAAATGCGAAAGAACATACATGAGCATTTTATCCTACTTACTATTATCAATATTGATTCTTGGTATAGAGTGGATAAGTTTACATGAGTATATTTTAAATAAAAGTAAGATAAAAGACTTGAGAAAAGATGGTTAGATTGCTATAATGAAATAGAGGTGTATTATGTCAAAAATATTATATTTAGTAATACCTTGTTATAATGAAGAAGAAGTATTACCAATAACCAAAAAAGCATTAACTGAAAAAATGGAAAGCTTAATTAAAGAAAATAAAATTAGTAAAGAATCAAAAGTAATGTTTGTAAATGATGGCTCAAAAGATAAAACTTGGGAACTAATTGAAGAATATCATAAGGAAAATCCTTTATTTGTAGGAGTTAAATTATCACGAAATAAAGGACATCAAAATGCTTTACTAGCAGGCTTAATGACAGCGAAAAAATATGCTGATATAACAATTAGTATGGATGCTGACTTGCAAGATGATATTAACGTAATCGATAAAATGATTGAAGAAAATAATCAAGGATCAGAAATTGTTTATGGAGTTCGTAGTTCAAGAAAGCGCGACAGTTGGTTTAAAAGATTTACTGCTGAATCATTCTATAAATTAATGAGAGTAATGGGTGTTGAAGTAGTATTTAATCATGCCGATTGTAGGCTTATGTCTAAAAGAGCATTAGACGAATTAGAGAATTTTGATGAGGTAAATTTATTCTTAAGAGGTATTGTACCTCTAATTGGTTTTAAAACATCTGTAGCTACCTATGAAAGAAATGAAAGGGCAGCAGGTGAGTCAAAGTATCCATTAAAGAAAATGTTATCTTTTGCTTGGGATGGTATAACCTCATTCAGTGTAAAACCACTAAAAATGATTACGACTTTAGGATTTTTAATGCTATTTATTAGTATTATTATGATTATTTATACAATTATAGTTAAAATTTTAGGTAACACCGTTGATGGTTGGGCATTTATTATGCTATCTATTTGGTTTATTGGTGGTGTTCAATTAGTAAGTGTCGGTTTAATTGGCGAATATGTGGGAAAGATATATAGTGAAACAAAACATAGACCAAGATATATTATAGAAAAGGAGCTTAAGTAATTGAAAAAGAAGTTATGGAATAAGAAAACATTATTATTAATTAGTTTAATTTTAATAAGTATTCTCATCAAATACTTCTTTTTTTCATTTGAAAGCGGAGATTATAAAAGATTTTTGTTTAAATGGTATAATGAAATAAATGCAAATGGTCTAACAAGTGTTGTAAATGGACTAGGAAATTACAATCCACCATACTTAATTTTACTGTATTTATTAACGCTTTTACCAGGAAGTGCTATTGTAAAGATTAAAATGCTATCAGTAGTCTTTGATATTTTGATGGGACTAATCGGATATCTAATAGTAAAAAAATTAACAAATTCCAAACATGCTTATCTTTGTTGGATAGTAATCCTGTTTTTACCAACTGTAATTCTAAATAGCAGTGTATGGGCTCAATGCGATAGTATTTATACCACCTTTGTTTTATTATCATTATATTTACTTATAAGTGAGAAATATAAATTATCATTTTTAACATTAGGTATTGCTTTTAGTTTTAAACTTCAATTTATCTTTATTTTACCATTATATGTTATTGTTTATTTTGTAAACAAAAAATTTTCTATATTAAACTTTCTATTAATTCCCTTAGGAAATATATTGATGTGCTTACCTGTAATACTTATGGGTATGCCATTAGTTAAATGTTTTACAACATATATAGAACAAACAACAGATTATTCAGTTTATTTAACAAGAAATTTAGCAAATATATACCAATTATTACCTAATATAAAAATAATAGGTTACATATTATTTATCATAACTGGTTTAATTTTTTTAGAATTATTAATCTATTTTATAAAAAGGAAAAAAGAAATTAGCAAAAAAGAAATGATAAGTATAGGTTTATTAGGAGTTTTAATTGCCGTATACTTCTTACCATTTATGCATGAAAGATACATGTTTATGGCTGACACTCTATCTATTATTTGGTATTTTATTTACAGAAAGAATTTATATATACCAATAATCATTAACTTAAGTAGTCTAGCAGGATATTCAGTGTATTTGTGTGGCTTTAAATGGATGCCACTTTGGATATTTTCATGTTTAATGCTAGTAGTAATAATTAATCTATTTTTAGATGTAATTGATAAAAAAACAGTTCTTTCTTTGAAGAAAACTAAAAATAGTGTATAATAAATTTTGAAAAGAGGGATGATATGGATCCAGTAATGTTTAGTATTTTGGGAATAGATATTCAATGGTACAGTGTGCTAATATTAATAGGCATAATTATAGGGGTAATTTTATTAGAAAGAGAAGCTAAGAAATTTAATTATCCAAAAGATTTAATCTTTAATATGGCATTTTGGGCAATTATTATAGGAATTATAGGAGCAAGATTATATTATGTAATTTTCAACTTTTCTTATTATAGTAATAATCTGCTTGAAATATTTGCTATATGGAATGGTGGACTAGCAATTCATGGTGGAATTATAGCAGGTGTTATAACCGTAATTTTCTTTGCTAAAAAATATCATTTAAACTTTTTGAAACTATTAGATATGGCTGCACCAAGCCTAATTTTAGCTCAAGCAATAGGAAGATGGGGGAACTTTTTTAACAGTGAAGCTCATGGAATTGCTACAACATATGCAAATTTAAAAGATTTATTTGTACCAGAATTTGTTATTAATGGGATGAATATAGGGGGAGTTTACTATTTACCAACATTTTATTTTGAATCTTTATGGTGTTTACTTGGATTTGTTATATTAATCTTAATTAGAAAATATAAATATATTAAAATAGGAGCAACAACAAGTCTTTATTTGATGTGGTATAGCTTAGGAAGATTCTTTATAGAAGCATGGCGTACGGATTCTTTAATGTTAGGAGGATTTAAAGTTGCTCAAATTATATCTGTTATTTTATTTATAGCAGGTCTAGCCTATTTAATTTATTTAAGTAGGAAAGGAAAATATGAAAATTTATATCATGATATAAATGACAAAAGATTAGTAAAAAAGGAGAGAAAGAAAAATGTATGATTTAATCATTATTGGAATGGGAGTATCAGGTATTAGTGCTAGTATTTATGCTCATAGAGCAGGAATGAAAGTATTATTATTAGAAGGAAGTGCACCAGGAGGAACGGTTAATTCTATAAGTGAAATAGAAAATTATCCAGGTATATCCAAAATAAGTGGCCCTGATCTAGCATATAATTTATTTGAAGAAGTGAATATTTTAGGCATAGAATACAAACTTGAAAAAGTAACAGATGTTATCCTAGAGGATATAAAAAGAGTAAAAACAACAAATAATGTTTACGAAGCAAAATATCTTTTAATAGCGAGTGGACGTCGTCCTAAAATGTTAGGATTAAAGAATGAAGAAAAGTTTTTTGGTAAAGGCATTAGTACTTGTGCATTATGTGATGGAGCATTATACAAAAATAGTGATGTAGCTGTTATTGGAGGAGGTTCTTCTGCTTTAAGTGAAGCACTATATTTATCTAATATTGTAAATAAAGTATATCTTATCCACAGAAGAGATGAATTTAGGGGCGAAGATACTTTAATAAGAGAAGTAAAAGAAAAAGGTAACATTGAACTGATACTAAATAATGAAGCGCAAGAATTAGTAATAGAAGATAATGTATTAAAAGGAATAATGTTAAAAGATGGTAAAAAAATAGATATAAAAGGGATATTTATTTATGTAGGATTTATTCCTAATACCGACTTTTTAGAAAGTACAGATATAAAAAGAGAAGATGGATATATTTTAGTAAATAATCACTATGAAACCAATATTAAAGGAGTGTATGCTAGTGGTGATGTCCTAAAAAAAGAGATATATCAAATAATTAATGCTGCTAGTGAAGGTGCAGAAGCAGTAATTTATATGACAAGATAATTTAACCTACCCAAATAGTTAGTTTTGTGCTATACTTAAATTACAATCAGAGGTGTAGAAATGAAAAAGAAGTTAAGAAAGAAAAATTTAATTATTTTAATTGCTATTTTAGTTATATTAATAGGAGGAATAACAACAAGTGTTATCTTACTATCCAAAGATAATCCAACTGGTGAGAATAATAACAACGATAATAATGATAACGATAACAAAGAAGAGCCAACCGTTCAAGTAGTTGACCTAGAAAGTTCGTCAAGACCATATGCGGTAATGATTAATAATATTGGTGCTGCAAGACCCTATCATACAGGGCTAGGGGATGCCTATTTAGTTTATGAAATGGTAGTAGAAGGCGGAATTACTAGATACCTAGCTTTATTTAAAGATAAAACGAATGAAGTAGTAGGAAATGTTAGAAGTGCCAGACATTATTACATCGATTATGTATTAGAAAATGATGCTTACTATGTTCACTGGGGATGGTCTCCTCAAGCACAGAGTGATATATCAAGTTTAGATATTGATAATCTAAATGGCCTAACTTATAGTTCTCCATATTTCTTTAGACAAAATATTAGTGGTGTAAGTACAGAACATAAAGCATTTACTAATTTAAAAGAATTAGGAAATCTAGTAAATAGACTTGGATACAGAACAGAAACAAATAAAGATTTACTATTAAGATATAGTGCAACATCTATTGAATTACCAAGCGATGCTGAAGAGGCAACAGATATTGATATAAAATATTCAGGTAGCTCAACGACCAATTATGTTTATGATAGTGAGACCAAAGTTTATAAACAATTTGTTAATGATAAAGAACACACAGATTATGAAACAAAAGAGCAATATACAGTAAAAAATATTATTGCTTACAAAGTTGGAAATACAACAATCGCTGGCGATGAAAAAGGTCGTCAAGATTTAGATAATATTGGAAGTGGAGAAGGTTATTTCATAACAGAAGGTAAAGTAATACCAATTACTTGGGAAAAAAATTCGAGATCTAGCCAAACAGTTTATCGTGATAAAGAAGGTCATGAAATAACGGTAAATGATGGAAATACATGGATTCATATTGTTCCATCAAGTGGAAATATAAGTATTTCTTAAACCATTTGCATAAGATTAAAATAGGAGGTTCTAATGGATACATTAATTGAATTTTTATTAGACAATTATATATGGTTTTTAGTAATATCATTAATTTTAATCTTTGCTTTAATTGGTTATTTAGTCGATGCAAGTACAAATCATGATAAAGACAAAAAGAAAGTAACTCCTGTTATGCCGATAGAAGAAGAAAAAAGAGTCGAGATTCATCCATCAGTTGCAGTATATACGAATGATGAATTTGACGACCCTTTAATTAAAGATAAAAATGCCTAGTGCATTTTTTTAATGTAAAGCATTTTTTATTTATTTACTTTTTATCTAAGTTTAGATATAATATTATGCGGAGGTAATGAATATGGAATTAAAAGGTTCAAGAACAGAAGCTAATTTAATGGCTGCTTTTGCTGGTGAATCACAAGCAAGAAATAAGTATACTTATTATGCATCACAAGCAAAGAAAGATGGATATGAACAAATTGCAGCTATTTTTGAGGAAACTGCTAACAATGAAAAAGAACATGCAAAAATGTGGTTTAAAGAATTACATGGAGGAAAAATTCCTGATACTTTAAGTAATCTTAAAGATGCTGCTGAAGGCGAAAATTATGAATGGACAGAAATGTACAAAGAATTTGCTGAAGTTGCAAGAGAAGAAGGATTTGACCGTATTGCTAATTTATTTGAAGGTGTAGCAGCTATAGAAAAACATCATGAAGAAAGATATTTAAAATTAGTTGGTAATATTGATGACCATCTAGTATTTGCTCGTGGTGAAGAAGTAGTATGGATTTGCCGCAACTGTGGACACATTTATGTTGGTGCTGAAGCTCCAAAAGTATGTCCAGTATGTGCACATCCACAAAGTTTTATGGAACTTAAAGCTGAGAACTATTAATTTAGTTCTTTTTTTTGACTTTAAATATTTAACATGTTAAAATTAACAAGTAAGAGGGATAGTTATGAACGAAAATATCTTACATTTAGCACTAGCATCACTACCAGTAGAACTATTACAAGATAGATTTTTTGAAAATTTATGTAATACAATTCCTATAGAATTTAAAGTGTTGGGTGCAATTGAAATAGAAGAAAAAATATATTTAACTTATAAAAATATAGTACCAGAATTAGTAAAATATTTTAGTCCCATAAAAGGAAAGGATAAATTACTTAATCTAATGTTTATTTATCCCAATTATATATTAAGTATAAATATAGCAAGGGAAGAAAAAGCCTACTTAATTAAATACGTAACTAACAATGATCAAGAAAAAATAATTATTACTTGTAAAAAAGAAGAAAATCATACTCAAGTAAAAATAGTAACTATAACTAAAAAAGATAGTGTGATAATCAAGTATTTAGCCCAAGTTTATGATTATGATAAGGATTATAAAAAAGTAGATAATCCAAATTCTATCACTGAGATACTAAAAGATTTTAGTAATCTATTTTATGTACCTTTTGAATTATCCTACTATTACTATGCCAACTTCAGTAAGTATTATCAATTTTTACATAAAAATAGAATAATAAATGAAATAAAACTAGATGAACAAACAAGACCAATGAGCGAAATTTATACATTTATAGAACCAATGTCTTTAAACGATTTTAAAGATTTCTTATATGCATATACAGGAAAAATCACAAAATATCAAATGGAGAAAATAAGTCGTATTCTTAATGTACTAGAATTAAAAATAAAAGATAATTATTTAGTCTTATCCAGAAACTTATTTGAAAGTATTTTAAAATATATTATAGGTTATACAGCTGATATAATACTATCTCATGGTGTAATTATAACTAAAGAAGAAAAAAACTATGGATTTTATCAAACTCTTATTACTAATGGCAAAGTAGAAATTGATAAAAAATTAATAACAGAATCACAAGCCCAAGAACTATTTCATTTAAGCAAACAAAATGAAGAAAGTGAGTTATTAAAAGAATTTTTTGGAATTAGTCCAACAAGATAATGTAAAATATGTGTAAAATTGGTAATTTCTTTAATTTTTCCTAATAGTATCGATTTGGTATATAGATGCTATTAATTTGATATACAGATACTATCAATTTCGTATACGAATACTATCAAATTGGACATTTGCATATGTCCATTCTTTTTAGTATAGTGTACAGGAAGAAAGGAGAAAAACATCATGAATTTATTTAATGGTGAATGCTTAAAAAAAGTATTTTACGAAAAACAAAATGAAGAACAACTAAAATATTTCTTAGAAACATTTCTAGGGATTAAGAAGGAAGAAAAATTGGAGGTACATTACTTAGGTGTTATTAATGAAATCTATAAAAGTGGATTTATGATATGCAGTGATTTAATTATTATTTATGGAGATAATATGATAAAAATAAACACGCATGATTTAGGTGATGAATTTAGAATTAATATAATCTATGGAACTAAAGATGATAATGAAATTGGCAAAATATTAGAACTGAGATTCTGTGAAGATTCTCATGAAGAAAATATAATTGAAGAATATTTTTTTGGCGATCTAAAAGATCCAGATAATGAAGATATGAAAGACCTTTATATAATGAAAATAATAGATAGAAGTCGTCTAGAAGAACTAGACAATTCTAGTAGCATGAATAGATGGCTTAAATTTATTGGAGCTACAAGCAATTATAAACGTAAACAAGCATTAGAAAATGACCAACTATTAATAGAACTAAATATGCGTTTAGAAAATTAACTAAAATGGTAAGTGTAGGAATTATTCCTACACTTACAAGCTAAATAAAATATAGCTAATTATCGACCACTTTTCCATATACCCCCTGACTAAAAAGTGGTCGATAATTAGCTATAGAAAACCACTTGTAGATATATATTAAATAGTATATACGTAAATCAGTAGAGCATTAGTTCTAGAATCACCAGAATTACTTCTTCCAACAAGAGAAGCTCAAATGGGGTAAACTTATCTTTTTAATTCACATAAACTATAGTATAATTAAATTGGTTAATCTATCAAGTAGAGATATTTTTGGATAGTGTAATTGTTTGTCGGGAATTGAAAAAGACATATGACCTCTGATATAATAAATAAAAAAAATCAGAATAAAA
>CALVQN010000036.1 GCA_944358135.1 uncultured Bacilli bacterium | reverse complement strand
TTAGTTAAATGTTTATTATTTCTTTTTAAGTCTAAACAATAATTATAAACAAATCTAGTACATCCAAATGTTTTATGAATTAATGTTTCTTGTTCTTTTGTTGGATACAAGCGAAATTTATAAGCTGTATGTATTATCATAAAAGTATCACCACCCTGATAATAGCATTATATCACAAATACGTATGTTCGTAAATACTAAATTTTAAAAATACACGTATTTCGCGTACTTTCCTATAAGATAAAAAAAACTGAGAAATCAGTTTTTTAAATGCTTTTTAATATTTTTTCTATGTCATCTTTATTTCTAAATCCTATTACTTTTTGTTTTAATTCGCCATCTTTAAAGAAACAAATTGTTGGAATACTCATTACTCCATATGTTGTTGCTAATTCTTCATGAGTATCAACATTGATCTTTAAAATATTAGCATCTATGCTTTCAAGTACTGGTCCAAGCATTTTACATGGTCCACACCAATCAGCATAAAAATCAACTATCCATACCCCACTTTTTATTACATCATTTAAATTTTCTTTTTCTAAATATTTAATCATTTTTATTCCTCCTTAAATGTATTTAATATTGCTTCTGCACCAGTAAAGTTTAGCTTGTCGCCATCAATCAAGCTTTGAACTGCTTCTAGTGATATTACATGGTATCTTAACATGATGGTTAATATTTCTCCATTGTAAGCATCTTTATCTGTACTATCTTTGTATTCTTCTTGTAAATCACTAATTTCTACTATTGCTTCATAAGTTTCATTTACCATAGCTCCTATTACTGGTGTTTTATCTAATATGCTCATTGCTACAGTGCTTTCTTTAATCCATGTATGCGTTGCATTAAATTGAAGTAAAACAAAGAGAATAATAAAGCTAAATACAACAGCTTCTAAGAATCCTAAGACTGCTCCAATTATTTTAGAGGGAATTCCTAAAATAATGGTCATAGTTAAAAACTTTTCAATTATGCCTGTAAGTTTTAGGATGATGGATAAAATAGCATAAAAGATAACAAAGACAATGATGTAAGCAATACTTTCGTATAGTAAAATATTTAACGTTATTAACCCCTGCCAATCTCCACTAAAATCAAAGAATGGAACATAATTGTAAAGTAGTTCAGCGACTGGATTTTTTAGATAATAGGCAATAACTACGACAGCTATAGTACCTACTAGTCCAACTAAACTACGAATTGCTCCCTTCTTAAATCCTAAAACTGCTCCTAAAAGTAAAAATAATATTACAATAGCATCTACAATTGTCATTTCATCAGCTCCTTACTATAATTATATAATAAAGTTTTTGAAAAATAAAGCAATATATGTTATTATAATACAAAGAGGTGTAAAAAATGACAGTTGTTTTTAAAGTTAGTGATAATATAAAACCCCTTATGATGGAGTTTTATCAAGATAGAATGGAAGATAAGAAGCCTCCCTACTCTATCTTTCAAGTAAAAGATTATGATTGTGTTATTACTTTATATGAATCTGGTAAAATTATGTTTCAAGGAATTGGTGCTGATATTGAAGCTAGCTATTGGATTGAAGAAGAAAGAATAAAAAATGGACGTATTATTGATATTAAAACAGGTAAAGATAAAAAGAATGAAGCTAGTTCTAGAATTTTATTTAATGAAAGTACAATTGGTTCTGACGAAGTAGGAACGGGAGATTTTTTTGGTCCTATCGTTGTAACTGCTACTTATGTATCTAAAGAAGATATCTCTTTCTTAATTGATTTGGGTGTCCGCGATTCTAAAAAAATAACTGATGATAAAATTAAAAAAATTGCTCCTGCTATACTTAAGAAAATCCCTTATACAACTTATATACTTTCTAATACTAGTTATAATAAAAATTGGAGTGAAGATCTTAATATGAATAAGATTAAAGCAATACTACATAATAAAGTTTTAGTTAGTATGAAACAAAAAAATTATCCTTATCAGAAAATTGTTGTTGATCAATTTGTCTACCCTGCTAAATATTATGAACATATAAGGGAAGCTCATGAAAAAGTTACGGATATTACTTTTACGACTAAAGCTGAGGATAAATGTCTTTCTGTTGCTGCTGCTTCTATTATTTCTCGTTATATTTTTTTAGGAGAAATGGATAAGATTAGCAAAAGTCTTGGTGTTACGATTCCTAAGGGGGCTGGTCCTAATGTTGATCAAGTTGGCATAGAAATTGCTCAAAAATATGGATTTGATAAACTTTATGATATAGCTAAAATGAATTTTAAAAATAAAGATAAAATTAAAAGTGGTCTTAAAAAATAACCACTTTTTATGTGCATATATCTAATATTAAAAGTTCTAGTGCATAATACTTATCTAATTTACCACTTTTAATTTTTAAATCGATATTTGTTAGTTTTACTAGCCACTCTTCTAATTCTTTTATTTTATAGGGAAATGCTTTGTTTAAATATTTTTCTAATTGCCAATCTAAAAGATTAAGAGTACTCATTATTTCATATTCTCTTTTATTTTGCTCTAACATCTTTTTTATATTTAACATTATTCTTATATCTCTGGCAATTAAGGAAATTAAAATGGTTGGCTCTACTTTCATTGTTTTTAAATCACTTAATAAAGATAAACTTTTTTCTAAGTCTCCGTCAATTATGGCATCAACAAATAAAAAATTATTGGTATTTATTGATTTTGAAACAATATTTTCTACATCTTTTCTTGATACATAGCAAGGATTATCATAGTATAAAATAATTTTTTCTGCTTCTCCCATTACTAGATCATAATTATTTAGACTATTTGCTACAATGTATTTTACAGTATCTTTATCAATAGTATACTCCCTTTTTTTAAAAAAATTTTCTACTCTGTTTTCTATTTCGTAATATTTTAAATTGGGAATATTAATTATCTCATATTTTTCTTTTACTATTTTCGTTATCTTTTTGCGAGCATCTATTTTTTCATTACAAATAAAAATGATACTAGACAAAGAATTAGGATTTTCCAAATATTTTAATAAAGACTCTGTTTCTTTTTCATTTAGTTTGCCACTACCAAAAAAAGTGGCATTTCTAACAATGATAAACTTCTCTTCTTCAAACATAGAAAAATATCCTGCTTCAAGCAATACATCTTCTATAGTATTTTCAAACATATCAAAAGAAGTAACATTTTTATTGTCTTTAATTATCTTATTTATTTCTTCATTAATTAATAATATACTTTCACCGCTAATTAATACTATCTTCATATTTACCACTTCCTAATTATATCATTAAATTTGTAAAATATATAGATTAAGGTAAAGAAAATTTATCTTTTTAAGTCTTTTTGATTACTATAATATTCAAATGCTTTTTCAATAATATTATTTCCTATTTTTTTAATCATTGTAAAATTAGACATTAAATTTTTAAAATCTTTTATATCTAAAGTTTCTGATAAATACCTTACAACTAAATACCTTAAATCATAGTCCTCGTTATCATTATATCATATTAATTTCTATCTATATAACTATATCTAACATTGATTTTAACTTATTGTTAATTTATCTTCTAATATTGGTTTTCTTAACAATTTTACCTAGTCTTTTATTTATATATCTATTGCCCAGTTCTTATGGCTTATATGTTTCTATAGTTAATTTTTTGTTTTTCATTTTAAACATTATGCTTCCCATTTGATCAGTTCGATAAACATTTGATTTTTTTAGGTTTTGTATTACTTCACTATGAGGGTGTCCATAACTATTATTTCTTCCTACTGATATTATTGAAAACTTAGGGTTTACCACTTCTATAAACTCTTTACTTGTGCTGGTTTTACTACCATGATGCCCCACTTTTAATAGACTGATATTATTCAAATTATATTTCTTTATAATATCTTTTTCTACTTCTATTCCAGCATCTCCCATAAGTAGTATTTTTAAATCATTTATATTTAAATATATTATATTAGAATTATCATTTTCATTATCATATAATTTGTAATTTAAAAAATATAACGTATTTGTTCCTAAATTTAATTCTTTAAAATTCTGGTATGTTCTTATCTTTTTTTCTTTGGCTATTTTTGTCAATTCTATTTCTAAATCATTTAAACTGTTGTTATTTAATATTATCTTTTCTACTTTAAATTTGTTTAATAAATTCATGGCTTCCCCTATATGATCATAATCTCCGTGACTAGCAATAAATACATCTATTTTAGTTATTCCCATACTTTTTAAGAAAGTAATTGTGTTATCAATATTATCGTATTCTTTATTTTTCTTTTCCCATTCTTCTTGATCATATGTTATTTTTCCTCCTGTATCAATCATTGTTACATAACTTCTATTGCTTCCTATAATTAGAGTAGAATCCCCTTGGCCAACATCTAAAAAGTAAATATAGGAATTGCTATCTAAATAGGGAATTAATTTATAACTTATTGTTAATATGATTAAAAGGATTATGGATTTGAAATGCCCTTTATAGATTAAGTATACTCCTAAATAATAAAGAATAATAAAAATAAAATTGATTTTAGGAACAATCAAATTTATTTCAAAATAATTTAAAAAATGGCTTGTATGTTCTAGTAGGATTATTCCTATATTTAAAAGTGGTTCTAATAATGGAATTATAAAAGTTAATAGTGTTAATGGAAAAAGAATAGTTGTGACAAAAGGAACAATAATGATATTATTTAATATAGTAAGAAGATTGATTTCATAAAAGTTATAAATCGTAATTGGAAAGCTAAATAGAAACGCTATAGCACTAATTTTAATTAATTTCATAAAATAATTTCCTGTTATTTTAGAGCTGAATAGAATTAACCCAAAGGAAGTAAGAAATGAATAAATGAATCCTAAATTATAGATATAAAAAGGATTAATCAGAATGAGAAATAGAAATAGCAGATATAAAACATATGTTGTTTTTAAATTTAATTTCAGTTTGCGATTAATTAATAAAAAGATAAATAATAGTCCGCCTCTTAATACCGAAGGAGTAAAACCGATTAAAAACATATAAAATAGTAAGAATAGGATAATAATTAGATTACAGATTGTCTCTTTTATGTGCATCTTTTTAAAAATAGTGGTTAAAAATAAAGCCAAAGCACTAATGTGCATTCCTGAAACAGCGAATAAATGGGTAGTTCCATTTTTTTGATATTCTCGATAAACATCCTTGTCAATATAGTCAACTTCCCCTAGAATTAAAGCGTATAAATATGCTTTGGAACTACCCGATGCTTCTATTTTTCTCATTACAGCACTTTTAAGATAATTAAAAAAACTAGTCTTATGACTTAATGTGATTTTGCTAGCACTAAAAGTGCGATATATTTTATTGTTGTATAAGTATTCTTTGTAATTAAAAGTGTTTGGTATAGTATTATTATAAGGAATATTCAGAGTTCCTGTTAAATAGACTTTCTCGCCGATTAAGATATTTTCTTGTAAAAATACTTTTTCTTCTTCCGTAGAAATATAATAAGTAACTTGTACTTTTTCCTCAGCTTTAATTAACATGCTTAATTTATTCCCGTCAATTGTATAAGATATGATATTCCCGACTATGCTAGTTGTATTATCCTCTATTTTGGAACTATAGGTAACTATTTTGGTCATAAGAATAATATAAGCAATAGCTAATATTAGAGTGATGCCAATAAATTTTTTAGACTGCAATAAAATCTTTAATCTTTGCAAAGATGGCATCGCCTATTCCCTTTACATTCAATATATCTTCAATACTTGTAAAATAACCATTCGTTTTTCGATATTCAATAATTTCTTGAGCTTTAGCATCGCCTATTCCTGACAATGTAACAAGTTCATCTTTTGTTGCGGTATTAATGTTTACGATTTTATTCGTTTCTTCAGTATCTGTGTTGGTATTATTATTTCCGTTTCCAGGAATAATTACACTTTCAGTTAATGTTACACAATCTGTGATATCATATGAAGAACTATTGCATGCATTTTCTTGCGTTTGCTTATTTGAGTTAGTAGTGGGATTTTTAGCTATACTTTCTTTTACTTCTGAATCAGTATAAATATAAATGACCATTTCATCACTTACTTTTTTACTTAAATTAATTCCTTCTTCATACGCATTTTCTTTTAAACCACCTGCTAGAGCAATAACATCACTGATAATTGTCCCATCTTTTACTTCGTAAACGCCAGGGTTTTCTACTGCTCCTTTAATATCTACATAGTAGGCAATAGGCTCTTCTTCTTTTTCTTCTTCTACTGATTCTTCTTCATTGGTAATTAAATCAGTATTTATTGTATCTATGTTTTCATCCTCTTTAAAAATATTATAGATAGCTAAAATTAAACAAAGTAAAATTAGAGCAAATATTATCATGTCTTTTGAATGCTTTTTGAAAATAAATAAGATATCTTGCATTGTATTCCTCCTTTCCGCACCCATTGTAGCAGAAAGAATTTAATAATGCAAAAGTCCAATTTGATAGCATTCGCCTATGAAACTAATAGTAACTGTATACGAAATCGATAGCATTTGCTTATGAAATCGATAGTATTAGCATTTTTTCTTTTTTTTGAATAAAATTGCAAAAAGGAATAAAATTAGTAAAAAACATGTGACGGCAATTAAAGGAGCGACATATTCTGGCATTTTTTCTTCACTTTTCACTTCTAGAGAAGCAAAATAATCTTCCACTTCTGTTACTTGCTCTTCTTTTTTAGGATATACCTCTAAATAATAACTCATTGATTCTTCATCATTATACACAGTAATTACTACTTCATTTACTTCATCTGTAATTTCATTATTAAATATAGATATTTCATCTGATTCATCTATTACATACTCTATTTCTAGTTCTTGATCATCTGTTGTCATATTCACTGTATATCTAGTATTTAAGGAATCAAATTTTAAAGATAGTTCTCCATTTAGTATGGTTAGTTTTTTTAGCATATACTCCACCTAAATTTAGTTTAAACAAAAAAAGAAAGTTTATGCTTTCTTAGATTAATTTGAGTAATATTTCATTCATTACATATAGTTTTTTAGGATTAATATAAACATATCCATCTTTATAGATTAAATCACCATTTTTTACTAATGGTTTAATTGGAAATATATTTTGCATATTTTCTTCATATTTATCAAAGAAATGTTCTAAATTAATTCCCTCTAATTTTCTAAAACCTAAAATAAGTTCATTTTCCATATTATCTACTTTACTCATTAAAGATTTACTACTGACAAAGTTACCTTTTAAATATTCGGTTAAACTCTTGGTATTTTCATAGCGAATAGCAGCAACAAAGCCACTTGCTCCTACCCCAAAACCATAATATTCTTCATTATTCCAATAAGTTAAATTATGTTTGGATTCATATCCTTTTTTAGCAAAATTAGATACTTCATAATGAATAAAGCCAGCCTTTTTTAAAGTTTTACATATGGTTTCATATAATTTGTAATCATGTTCTTCTTCAATCGGTTTTATTTTATTTAATCCGACTAGTGTATTTTTTTCAATGATTAGACTATATGTACTAATATGTTCTGGTTTTAATTTTAGGAATTTTTCTAAATCTTTTTTTAATGTTTTTACAGTTTCTCCAGGAATGGCATACATTAAATCAATATTAATATTACTAAACCCAATATTTCTTAATAAAACCATTTTCTTTTTAGCATCTTTAAAATCACTTGTTCTTTTCATAAATTCTAATTTTTCTTTATCAAATGATTCAATACCAATACTTAATCTATTTACTCCTTGTTCATATAAAAATCTAAATTTTTCCTCTTCTATATCACTTATATTACACTCAAAAGTAAATTCAGTTTCTTCTTTTCGCTTAAATTTAGCGATAACTTTAAATAGGTCTTTTAGTTCTTCTATGGATAAACAGCTGGGAGTTCCTCCACCAATATACAAAGTTTCTATTTCTTCTCCCATATAAGAGTTATCTATTTCGCTTTCTAATCTTTCTAAATATGGTTTTAACCAATCATGATTGTACACTACTTTACAAAAATCACAATAAGAACAAATACTATTACAAAAAGGAATATGAATGTATACTGATTTTATCTTTTCCATCTAAAATCACCGTCCCTTATTTACTAAATTATATCTACTATGATCTTTTAATTTTAATAAAATTTCTTTTTGGGTTTCTGGACTTATTTCTTCCATTATAGGTGCTCTTTTAGTTAAATCACGATATATTGTCATTTCTGTTGAGTTTAGGTATTCAGCTATTTTGGGTATTGTCAAATCTTCTTTTAAAAGTAAGTCTATCGCTGATAATGTTCTAATTCTAGCCAAAGGATCTTCATCAATATTTTTAGCTCTACTTTCGTCTAATTTTTCCTTTATTTGTTTACTTACTAAAACATTTATTGTTGGTAAAACTGTTAAGAGTTTTTTCCTTAAGGTCACATGAGAAAAATCACAGTATTCTTTAGCAAAAGTTCTTAAAGATAAATTGCTTGCTAAAAAATGATTGGCAATTTCTAAAATTTTACCAGAACTAGCATCATCAATATTATATTTTCTATCCATTATTCGTCCTCCCCACTTAAAACAGCTAGAAAAACTTCCCCAGGTACTTCGACAGAACCTACCATTTTCATTCTTTTCTTTCCTTCTTTTTGTTTCTCTAGCAATTTTCTTTTTCTTGATACATCTCCACCATAACATTTTGCTAAAACGTTTTTGCGCATAGCACTGATTGTTTCTCTTGCTATAACTTTGGAACCAATACTTGCTTGGATTGGTAACTCAAACATCTGTCTTGGGATTAATTCTTTTAGTTTTTTTACTATTTTTCTTCCTCTTTCATAGGCAAAGTCTTTATGAACAATTACACTTAGGGCATCTACTACTTCACCATTAAGTAAAATATCCATTTTCACTAAATTTGATTCTTCATAACCACTGATTTCATAATCAAAAGAAGCGTATCCCTTAGTATAACTTTTTAATTTATCAAAAAAATCATAAACTATTTCAGATAAAGGAATATTATAATGAATGTTAACTCTTGTCTCATCTATATATTCCATACTTTTATAAATACCTCTTTTATTTTGACATAATTCCATAATTGGGCCAATATATTCACTAGGCACAATAATATTGGTATAAATAAATGGTTCTTTTATCCAATCTATATTTGCTTTATCTGGCATTTTATTTGGAGAGTCAATATTGATTATTTCGCCATTTGTTAATTTCACTTCATAGATTACACTAGGACTAGTAGCAATAATATCAATCCCAAACTCCCTTTCAATACGTGTCATAATGACGTCCATGTGAAGGAGACCTAAAAAACCAGTTCTAAAACCAAAACCTAAGGCAGCACTAGTTTCAGCTTCAAAGCTTAGGGCAGCATCATTTAATTTTAATTTGTTTAGCGCTTCTTTTAAATCTTCAAAACGGTTTGGCTCAACTGGGAAAAGCCCAGAATATACCATTGGCTTCATTGGTTGATATCCTTTAATTGGCTCACTTGCTGGATCATTATATAAAGTTATAGTATCTCCTACTTGGACTTTGGATATGTCTTTGATACTTGCACAAACAAAGCCTACTTCTCCTACTGTTAACTCTTCTTTTTTAATCTCTTTGGGCGTAGATACACCAAGTTCGACAATTTCAAAATCTGAATCACTTTGCATTAATTTGATATGATCTTTTACATGAAGGTGCCCATCCACAATTTTAACTAAAGCGATAACCCCTCTATAAGCATCATACCTACTGTCAAAGATTAATGCTCTGGTTTTAGCATTTGGATGTACTTCGGGAGCGGGTATTCTTTTAATTATTTCTTCAATCAATTTAGGTATACCCTCGCCAGTTTTACCACTACATAATACTATTTCCTCTTCATCAAAGCCAAATACTCTTTTTAATTCTTCGGTTACTTTGGGAATATCGGCATTCGGTAAATCTATTTTATTAATGACAGGAATAATAGTAAGATCATTTTGCATAGCAAGATAAAGATTAGCTATAGTTTGCGCTTCTATTCCCTGAGCAGCATCTACTACTAATATTGCTCCTTCACAAGCTGCTAAACTACGTGATACCTCATAAGAAAAATCGACATGACCTGGAGTATCAATTAAATTTAAAATGTATTCTTCATTGTTATAAGTAGTATGAAGTTCAACTGCATTTAATTTAATTGTGATTCCTCTTTCACGCTCTAAGTCCATACTATCTAAGATTTGATCTTTCATTTCTCTTTTATCTAAAGCACCAGTATATTCTAAGATACGGTCTGCTAAAGTGCTCTTACCGTGGTCAATATGAGCTATAATTGAGAAGTTACGAATGTTTTCTTTTTTCATATTTAACACCAATACTATTATATCAAAACAAAAGAAAAGATTAAAGATAAACTTTAATTCTTTTTAGTATACAATGTACGGGCTATTAATAGTACCATTGCCTTCAGAAATTGTAGCATCACTACGTAAATTTATGACAGGTCGAACACCATATGTAAGATTAACATCATTACTACCAATATTACCATCACTGCCAATAACAAAAACTCTTGCACGCGAACTAGGCGTTGTACTTGTATTATAGTGTGGAGACATTGTCCAATATTTTTGATTAGAATATAAATAGTAATGAATATTAGATGTGTAAAGTAATCCTCCTGCATAGGCTGCTTCATCTGCTGTAAGTAGGCCTGTTTTAATAGAATATAAATCTAGGTTGTTATTGCATTCGAATGTTGGTCTTTTATTATTTTCAAGTCTATCTGTTGCTGCATAGTAAAATTTACTGCTTGATGTGGTGCTCCATGTGTATCCGTCAGCCATATTCCGATCATTACAAAATCCACTTTCTTCCATTATCATATTATCGTAGTCCTTCAGATTGTCATTATACCATTTATCTAATAATTCTTTTATAGTAGATGGTGTCCCTCCATTTTGAATTGTCGGCCTTTGCCTATTTGTTGTATATGTATATCCTACATAATAGCTATAATTGTCATTACTATTAAAGGCACTTGTTCCTATTTGGGTTGCTTCTCCTGTTTCTACTGGGCCTGATTCACTATTCCCCGAATAGATTAACCTTATAGACTCATCTTCATTAATTCGAATAATTCTCCAATAAAAACCAGCAAACTGTACCCAGTTATCAGTCGGATTTCCTGCAAAGTAATACGTTCTTCCTTTACTTGTATCTGCATAATAGATTGTTCCTGTTGTTGTATTGGTAATAGTTGAAGCAAAGCTACTTCTAATTAATTGCGATGTAGCATTATCAAGTATAGAATCTTTTAAAAATAATGGGGTTTTTTCCACATCAAAATATAGATAACATTTAGTTCTTTTTTTAGTTATATTATTTACACTTATAGAACCATTCTCATAAACTATACTTACTGTATCATCTTTTACTATGTCTCCATTATTAGACTGTCCACAATAACTTTGTTCTGTATTTAATGTGTATCCGCTTGATGGGATTACATCTTCTTCTATATATGTTCCATCTTCATTTGCTACATACAAAGACACCATATTTAAATCGGGTACTTTATAATTTATTTCGCTATTTATGATAGGCACACTATCTGCTACTCTGTATTTAGCGCTAGTAAAATTTAATATAATTGCACTTATTATAAATACCACTATTACTCCTATAATAATATTTCTTTTTGCATGACTTCTTTTTAATACCTCAAATTCCATAACTCTTACCTCCTATGAAGCTATACTTCATTTACTTCTATAAATAAAAAAATTATAATGGTACTTATTAGATACCCTATGTTAGCTTGATTATACCAAGATTGCGCGTACCTTGTCAAGGTACTTTTTAAAATTTATTTGGCATTTTATAGTAACCTTAGTATAGGAGGAAAAATATATGATGAGAATGGTCGCCAATGAGTACGAACCACATGAAACATTTAAGATTATTCGCGAATGGACAGGATTAACTCAAGAACAACTTGCTCATGAACTTAATCGCCGCAGTAGACATGGTATTAAGAATATTGAAGCTGGTAATACAAGGTTTTATTATGAGACATTATTAGAAATATGTAAAAAACATAATATAAAAATAGTATTTGAAAAAGATAACTAAATGGCTAGTTATCTTTTTTGTGTTCTTTCTTTTCTTTTTTTAATTCTTTTTTCTTGGCTTTAGCTTCTTCTCTAAAATTTTTCATCATATCAAATACATTATTATTTAAATTAGGAAATGCTTTTAAAAGTCTACTTGGGAACGCTTTAAACCCTTCTATACTTTCTCTTAATCTTTTTTCAAATATTACAGGGATTAGAGCAATTTTTTCATTTTTAAGTTCTTCAACAATAATAATTCTATTCCTTAAATTATAGGCAATAATTACAGAATAAATAACATCTAATACAAATATTACTGTAAAAATAATTGCCAAAATCATCCATACTTTAAAGTCAAACAAACTAAATAAAAAGTAATATCCTGGTGTTACTACATAAATAATAATTAAAGATAAAACACCGAAAGCTAGAGAGTTTTGTAAACATATTCGTCCATTTATATTATATTTCTTATTACTATAGTCCCACCATTTGTTGTGAAATATTTTCTCTAATAGGAAAGAAACAAAATATTCTAATGCACTAGTAATAATTACTCCAAATACAAATATTACTACTGGATCTTCATAATATCTTAATAAACAAAATAATATTAAAAGAGCTCCAAAACCATAAATAGGAATTACTGGTCCGCATAAAAATCCTCTGTTAACAAATCTTTTGGATGCTAAAAAGCACCATAGAACTTCTATTATGTAGCCAATAAATGAACTTAAATAAAAAATTAAACTCCCGTATACTAATATTTCTTTCATAACATACCTCTTAATTTATTATACCATGTAATTTGAAATAAGACTATCTTTTTGTTCTTTGAGTTTCGGTTTTTTATGAAAAAAAGTAATATTTTTTTGAAATAGCTAAATATTTTATGAACAACTTTATTTTT
>CALVQN010000035.1 GCA_944358135.1 uncultured Bacilli bacterium | reverse complement strand
TCAGAGATATATTATACTACATATGTTTGGTAACATTTTAACTAATGATATGGTAACATTTTAAAAAAGGATTAACAGTATAGCTAGTGTAAGTAGACATAATTGTCATTCCTTTTGTATCACTACTACCCGCATAATCTACTAAATCATTAGAAACAAATTCCAAATCATCATTTAAAATAAACAACTTATCTTCTTCCCCTGTTCCATCATCATAAATATTAGTATAAATAATGAGGTAACTTTCTCCATTTACACCTGAAATAAAACTAAAGTTATTTTCATTAAAACTACTAGCAATCATGTTTTCATCAAATCCATCTGCTTCATCTTCATAATTATCATAATAAGCATAAACTGTAGCGCCACTAAATTCACCAGTTAATGATTGCTCTTTTAAATCTTGATTATCTCGATATAAAAACTCTACTTCCAATGTTTTTTCTTTTCCATTCATAACAATATTATAGGTTTGAACAAAAGAACCATCAATTTCCTCCGTACTAACTAAAGTAACATCATCTTCTTTTTCTACTTCAGGAGTTCCTCCATTTAATTCCACATTATCTGGTCCATCATTATTTCTATCTACGCTAAAATCATGAGTAGCTACATAAAAAATACCAAACCCAATAACCCCAAAAGATAATAAAACAATAATAATAATTAATACTTTCTTCATACTTCAACCTCTACTCTATTTAAACACAATCTAATTATGATTGCAATACCAAAATCTAGCATTTACAAAAAAAGCATACCGAAGTATACTTTAATATCCATAAGGACCAGGAACATATCCACCATAAGAATAATAAGAATATGGAGCTGGATAAGGTGGTCTAGGACCATACATTGGATATGGTGCCACATTATAAATAGGTCTAGGTCTAGTAAGTCCTATCGCTGCTCCTCCAACCAAAGCTCCAGTTAAAAATGGGAAAATAAAACGATCATTATTACCATTTGGACGTGGTGGCCTCATTCCATACATTTGATTATTCATAAATTACCACTCTTTCTAACATATCATATGCTTAATATTAAAAAGGAACTGGTCTTTTACCCAGTTCCTACTATTTAACAAAACCTAAATAATAATTCTTTTTTCCTCTTTTAATAATTAAAACTTTTCCCTCAATTGTATCTGTATCTTCAACAATATAATCTAATTCCATAATTTTTTTATTATTAATGCTTATTGCCCCCGCACTAACAAATTCTCTAGCTTCTCTTTTACTACTAACTATTTTGCTATCAACAAGCATATCCACAATAGTAAGTCCTAATTTAACATCAACACTAGGTACACCTTTTAAAGAAGTAATTACTTCATCACTAGTTAATTCTGTTACTTTTTCACTAAATAATGACTCGCTAATTCTTACTGCTTTTTCATATTCATCATGTCCATGTAAAAAAGTAATAACTTCTTCTGCTAAACGTTTATGAGCAACACGCTTCTCAGGAGCTTCTTGATGTAATTTTTCAATTTTCTCAATTTCTTCTTTGGATAAGAAAGTTAATTTCTTAAGATAATCAATAACCATTTCATCCTCAGTATTAATAAAGAACTGATACATCTCATAACTACTAGTCTTATTGATATCAAGCCATATAGCATTCCCTTCACTTTTACCAAATTTAGTTCCATCTTTTTTAGTAATTAAAGGCATCGTAAAACCATATGCTTCTTCACCAGTTTTCTTTCTAATTAAATCAATACCCGCAGTAATGTTTCCCCATTGATCTTGACCTGCAACTTGCATAATACATCCTTTATTTTGATATAACCATAAAAAATCCAAAGATTGCATAATCATATAAGAAAACTCAGTATAAGTAATACCCGCATCTAACCTTCTTCTAATAATATCCTTATCAAGCATATAATTAATGCTAAAGTATTTACCATAATCTCTTAAATAATCGATAAAGTTAATATCTTTACTCCAATCCCAGTTATTAACAATTTCAAAGCCAAAGATCTTTTTTACTTGATTAGTAAGTGCTTCGACGTTTCTAGCTACCTCTTCTTTAGTAATCATTGCCCTCTCAGCTGTAGGTTTAGGGTCTCCAATTTGGCCAGTAGCTCCCCCAATTAATAATATTGGATGATGTCCAGCCTTCTTAAGACGACTAGCAATTAAAAAAGAAGAAAAATGTCCAATATGTAGAGAATCCCCCGTAGGATCAGTACCAATATAAAATGTTACTCCTTCCCCATTTAACAATTCTTCTACTTTAGGACTAGAAATATCTTTAAGTAAACCTCTCCATTTTAAATCTTCATATAAATTCATGCATCTACCTCCACAAAATCTCCGTCTTTCATTATAACTACTTCTTTACCATTTTGCAAGACTGCTTTTACTTCTAAATCACTTGTTCCTATAAAGAAATCAACATGTTCATGAGACATATTAAGACCTCTTAATACCAATTCTTCCTTTTCTTTTGTTAAACCATCTTGGATACATTCGGGAAAAGACTCTCCAATAGCTAAATGACAGCTGGCATTTTCATCATACAAAGTATTTTTAAATAAAACATTAGTTAAAGAAATAGGACTATGATAATCTACTAAAGCTACTTCACCCAAATAATGACTTCCTTCATCAGTATCAATAATTCCTTTTAAAATTTCTTTACCTTTTTTCGCATCATAATCTATAATCTTTCCCTCACGAAACTCTAGCCAAAAGTCTTCGATTAAATTTCCATTATGAAGTAAAGGCTTAGAAGAATATACTCTTCCCTTTACCCTAAGTCTATCTGGAGAAGTAAAGACTTCTTCTGTTGGCATATTAACAATATTCCCATTTCCTGTACCTTCATCAGCACTCTGAAATAAATATCCATTAGGTAACCCTATTTCTAAATCAGTTCCTAAAGAATTATGATAAATAAGCTTATCTATTTTCAATTGATTTAAATAATCAGCTCTCTTTTTCAAACACATTAACTTTTCTTTCCAAGAGAAAACTGGATTATCTTCTCGAATCAAACAAATATCAAAAATAAGATTCCAAAGTAAATCTTCATCTTCACTTCCAAATAAGTCTTTGGCCCAAATTGAATTAGGAACTGCTGAAATATTCCACTTAATAAGTCCTTTTAATTGATATTCTTTATATTCACTAATACTCTTCATTTGATATCGACTAACCCGACTTAAAAGCTCTGCATCAACATCTTCATAAAAACCAGGCAAAGTAGAAGATAAACTCAAAAACGCATACCCATTTTTAGCCATATCATTATACATAGTTCTATCCATAATAGGATTACGAATAATCTCTTCATAAGTTTTTGTCAAATACAATTCTTTTTGTTTAAATGGATCATTAATTAAAGTCTTAATCTCCACTATACCTAATTTATTGGCTTCTTCAATAACTAACTTGATAAAATCTTCAATAAGATTATAACCAATGATAAATAATTTATCTCCCTCTTTTAACCTTAAACAACCTTCAATTAAAAATTTAGCATATTTCCTTTTTAAATCTTCCATAATTTTATCCTTTCTAGAACAAAAGGTTCATGACCTAAAATTATTTGATTAATTCATGAACCTTTAACGTTTATCTATAATAAGTATCTACAATTTCATAATCATCATACTTATAACTATTACTTGCCTTATCATTAATGCAATTATTTAAATCTGTATACTCTATTTCAAAATAAAATGGAACAAAATATATAGGACTAACTGATTTATCAGTATAAAGCGCTGTTGCATTACTAAAATTATAAGCATTTATAGTAATATTTGTATACCAGTAACCATTTCTATAATAAGGATTTGCCATACTAATCGTAAAATCAGTCGACTTTAGAGAATGCTGTTGTAAAGATGAAACAGACAATGAAGGTATAAAATTACTAATTCCTCCAACCATTGAAATAGATTTATCAGCAGAATAATTATATGCATTTCTATAATCATTATATGTTCTCAAATGACCATAATCTGTTATTTTTAAATTATCTATATGATTTAAATCATCAAATTTTACTTGCCATGAATAAGGATTACTTTGATTCTTTGTTGTATAACTAATAGAATAATGTGTCTCAGTTTCAATCTTACAATAAGTATTATACTTAACTTCATCTTTCTCCCATTCAGCTTCTAAAGTAATATCTTCATAAATTCTTGTATTAAAATTAAATTTCCTATCATTTAAATACCATCCTAAGAAAGTATAACCCCTTCTAGTTGGTTCATTAGGTTCATATGCTCTGGCTCCTTCTTCTACATTTTGTGAAGAAACCCTTGTCCCACCATTTGAATCAAATTTTACTGTATAAGTCTCTTTACAACTTCCATCATCTCTCCATTTCGCATAAAGAGTCATATCACTAGTAATTGGAGTTGAAAAATTAAATCTTTTAGTTAAAGCCTTATCTGTATACCAACCAATAAATTCATAACAATCTTTAGTTGGATCTTTTGGCTCATAAGCAGTTTCTCCTTCTAAAACTTCTTGAGAATCTACAAAAGTACCTCCATTAGACTCAAAATCAACAATATAAGTATCTTTACTAGGTTGTTCTGTATCTTTCTTCTTCCATTTTGCGACCAAAGTAATTTTCTCAGTAACTGGAGTTGAAAAATCATATTTTACCCCATTTAAATACCATCCTAAAAACTCATAGCCATTACGATAAGTATATCGATAATCTGCAGTATTTCCATGCTTAACAATTTGTGTTTGAACTACACTTCCTCCATTAGCATCAAAAATAACAGAATGATAAACATTTGTTAAACAATTATCATTACAATTACTGCTATTTCCATCAGTACAACAAGTATTAATGTAATTAATATTAATATCTTGATTAATAGTAATAGTATCTCCTCGGCTACTATTAGAATTATTATTAGTAGTATAAGTAGGCTTTAATGACCCACTACTAGTTGAAGAAGTTGAATTATCATTTGCAGTCATATTATTGCCAGTATTGGTTGTAGTATTACTACCATTATTTTCTGGTGTAGATATATTACAATCAGTACAAACTACTTCATTAGAAATAGAAGTAATAATATAATCAGATTTATTATCACAAGATAAATAAATACTCATCTCATATTCATTATCCATAGTCTTTGTTGCTTCAATATAACTGTTAGTAGTATTACAACTATTCCCTTCTTCATCCAAAAACTCTACAATCAAATTTCTTGCTAACATTTCATCAAGGGTAATTCGCTTAGCTTCTCCAATTTCTTTAGGCAAATTACTTCCTTTAAAATATTCAAACCCCGCATCTTTCATTAAGGTAATATTATTGATATAAGTTTGTTGTGTAAGCAATGATGTACTATCATTCTTTGGATACACAAGAAAAATAATAGCCACTACAATAGCAATAAGTGCCGTTATACCAATAATCTTAAACCAACTAATTTGATATTCTTTTTCCATCTTACCACCCTTACTTTCCTACAAGCTAAGTATATCTTTAATAATGAGAAAAGTCAAGGTGTTAAGCAAGAAAAAAAGCTATTTAACACACAATAGCTTTATTTACTTGCCTTAGTAATTTTTTTAGGTTCTTCTTCTTTTAATTTAGCTGTAATTGCTTCTAAAGTTTTAATAGTTGATTCTTTTACTTCTCTTGCTGCTGCCTCAATTACAGGAGTACCCTTTTTTACTGCATAATTAACTAAGTCATCGGCTTTTTTCTTGATTTTTTTAGCTCCTTCTTTAATCTTTAAAGCAGCAGTCTCTTTATCTAAATTTTTAAGATCTTCCTTAATTTCATTTACTTTTCTCTCAATAGTTTCTTTAACTTCTTCTACATCAATATTTTTAGCTTTTTCAATCAAGTTGTCCATTTTTTTCTTTAGATCTGCTCTAGTTTCTTTTCCACTTTTAGGAGCAAACAAAATTCCTAAACCAAGTCCAATTCCTGCACCTAATAAAAACTTACCTAAACCACTCTTTTTACTCATTTTCCGTATCCTCCTCTTTATTTTTTTTCTTTTTAAAAAACAATCTTGATGCTAATGAAGATATTCCATCTACCACTTTATCAGTTATAGAAACAAGTTTATCTGTCGTAAAATCAACGAGTTGGAATAATCCATTTAATGACTCTACTTTTTCATTAACATCATCTACTACTTTTTCAACTTTGTTAATTGTAATAATTGACTTAATCCCTAATATTATACCTATAATTAATAAAATTATTAATAATATATAAATTATTATAGGTAAAAATGATAGCCAAAAGTCCATTATTTATCCTCCTCTCTATTCTCATACATTGAATCAATCAAATCAAACAAGTCATTTTCTAATGTATCATCCTCTAAATTCTCTTCGTGATCTTTCTCTTCTTCTTTTTCTGTTTTTTCTTCTAAAACTTCATCTAGTTGATCTATAGCTGAAAATGACTCAAAAGACTCATCATCAATGTCTGTATCAATATCAATTACTTCGTCACTACTATCTTTTAATAATTCATCAATAGTTCTTGCCTTCTCTAGTCTTTCTTCTAATGCTTTATCGGTCAATACTTCTTCATCTTTAATGTCAATTTTTTCAACAACCTGTTCTTCTTTTGTACCAAATGCTTTTCTTCTAACCGAATCCACATCTAAAGATCTAGTCGGTGTAACTTCTGTTCTAGTTGTAATATCATCAGGAGTATAATTTTTATCCAAAATTCCATAAACGGGACTAATAATAGGTGATGGTCTAAATTTTTTAACTTCTTTAGGCTCTTCTACTTTTTTATAGTCTTTTCGATAATCAGGTTTATATTCTGCTTTCTTTTCTTGTTTTTTACGTTCATGCTCCATTACATTAGTAGTCCGTTTTTTTGGAACAAAATGCTCAAATTCTTCTTCATCAAATGCAGGAAAATTAAATGTCTTTTCACTTTTAAATATTTCTCTTTCTGAAACTGTTTCAGAACTTGGATTAAAGCGAACTTTTTCTTCCATTTTCTTTTCTTCACGAATAACAGGTTCCAAATCCTGATAGTTTTGATAATTTGTAACCTTTACTTCCTCTTTTTTAGGCATTTCTTTGTATTCACGAACTACTTCAGGCTGTTTCTTTTCCTTTTTTTCAATTACAGGAATTTCTACTTCTTCCTCCTCAAACAAAATATTTTTAAGTTTACTAACTAAACCCATAATATCCACCTTCCTAATTTATATAATCTGGATCTCTAACTTCTGAAGTTTCTTCTACTTCTTCTGTAAACTCTAGATAATTACCACTACCAACTACCTCAAAAATATCATAACTTTCTTCTGATGAAAGGAAAATATCATCACCCAGATAATTTTCAATCACACTATCATTATACGTAATTGAAGTAAGAATGCTCATAGCATACGCAACAACTCTATTAATATCATTTTCATATGCTATTACTTCTATTTTAGCATAATTATACATAATTTCAATTAAATATTGATCATTTTCATAATTATTTATTTCAATATACCCATTTTTATCATGATTAAGTAAACTAGATGAATAATAAGCTTCATCATTTACTGTATATTGAAAAGAAACTTGACTATCATAACTAACAATATCTACATATAAATAATATAAATACTTTTGATCACTAATTACTTCATTAAATTCTTGACTAGACTTAATAACTAACCCTCTAGGTAAATAATAATCATAGCCTCTACGATTAACATTAGTTGTTTCAACTCTACTAGCTACAGCATTATTTATAATCGTACCAATATTACTAGATTCCACGCTACTACACCCAGATAGTAACAGAATAATTGCTCCTAGCAGGAATAACTTTTTCATTTACTTCCTCCTACAATTCATAATTATAAACAAAAATACTAGAAAAATCAATCACAAAAAGAAAAAAGAAGAGTTACAAATATTGTTTAAACTCTTCCCTATTATGTTCTTCAGTAGCAAGAAGTCTATTAGCTAAATCTAAAATCTCTTCATCATTCCCTTGATACTGATTTAATTCAGTAGTAATTTCTAAAACTCCTTTATGATCTCCTTCCATCATAAGCTTAGCTATTTCCTGATCAGTTTTCCTCATAGTCATAACACTTGCCATTGCTTTAGTACTTATTTCTTTTAACTTACCAATTTCTTCCTCTTTCGCACCATATTTAATAAGTATTTTTTTAGCATCACATAAAAACTTTTCATACTCTCTTTTCTGTTCTTTAATAATTTTAGCAATTTTCTTATTCTCCACTTTTCCTATAACCATATCAATTCCAATTAATCCCATTTGGGCATTTTGATAAATCAAATTTAAAAACTTAATATTCGTATTTTGCTCTTCTTTCATAAAAAATCACCCATTATTATTATGGATGACTTTAAAAAATATATTCTTCTAAACTTCTTGTACAACAGCAATAATCATAGGTTTACACTCAGTTTCTTCATATAAATACTTAGAAAGTTCATCTCTGATCTCTGTCTTAATCTTATTAAAGTCAATATAATTTGGAGTTGTATTTCTCTCAATGATAGATGCACTAATTCTTTTAATCTCTTTAATCATTTCCACTGAATCTTTAACATAGATAAATCCTCTAGTAGTAACCTCAGGTCCGACTAAAATAACTTTATCTTGACGAGATATAGTAGCACTAATTAAAACAATACCATTTTCACTTAGCATTTCTCTATCTTTAATAACAAGCTCTCCAATATCATCACTTGACTTACCATCAATTAAAGAATCTCCCACTTTAACCTTTTCGTGCTTATCTACCAAAGTTCCGTTTTCAAAAGAAATCACTTCACCATTTTGTTTTAAAATAATATTTTCTCTAGGAATACCTAGTGAAAAGCCAAGATCAGCATTACCAACCATATATCGATATTCGCCCTTCACAGGCATATAATATTTTGGCCTCATAAGCTTAATCATTTGCATCAAATCTTCACTAGAAGCATGATGTAAAATTGTTTTATCACTAGGAATATTAACTATTTCACATCCCTGCTCCGCAAGATCATTTTCCAAGCGAACTAACACTTTTTCATTACTATCATATCTTGGCTCAGCAAAAACTATAGTATCATCGCTTTTTAACTTAATATATTTATCATATCCATTAAGTATTTTAGACATAGCTGCATAAGGATTCGCTTTATCATCACAAATGAGCAATATAGCATTATTATCATTAATATTAGATAAATCTCCTAAAGTATCTAGAGGAACAGACAAATACCCTTCTTTTAAACCAAAATTAATAACATTTTGAAGTTTTTTTCCCATAACAACAATTTTTCGATGAGAATTTAGGGAAGCTTTAAATATTTCCTCAATTGTATATAAATGAGTTGGTAAAACCATAAACATTACTCTACCTGAAGCATTTTTTATTGCATTTCTGAATACATCAATAAGTTTATGATTAGGCGAAGTATGTCCTATATTTTCACTAAAAACAGACTCACTTAGCAAACATAAAACTCCTTGTTTACCAACATAAGCAATTTTACCTAAATCCATATCATAAGCTCCCATCATAGAAGGATCAAAGATAAAATCGCCAGTGTAACATATAGCACCATCCTTAGTATTAATAACATACATAACTGCATCAGGAGCACTATGAGATACACTTATTGGAAAAAGACTAACATGTCCAAAATTCATTTTTTTATAAGCTTTAATTTCAACAATATTATTAGCACTTACCCCATTTTCCATCAACACATACTTTGTAAACTTAGTCGCATAAACTTTTAAATTAGGAATTTGACTAATTAAATCAGAAGTCCCTCCCATATTTTCTAAATGTCCATGGGTAATAAACAAACCTTTAATTCTCTTTTTATTTTTAACTAAATAAGAATAATCAGGAATAATATAATCAATACCTAACATATTCCCACTAGCATACTTAAGACCACAATCAAAAATAAATATATCTTTATCTATTTCGATAACATACATATTTTTACCATTTTCGTCTAATCCACCCAGACTAAAAATTTTTATTTTACTCAAAATAATCAACTCCGTTTCTAAAATTAAAGTAAATAAAAAAGTTTTAAGGCAAAATCATTATACCAAAAAACTTTTATAAATGCAAGCAAGCTACAAACTGTTCTCTTCACTAATTAATTCACTCAAATAAACAACATCATAATTCTTATATTTAATTTCTTTTAGTAATAATTTAACATCACTGAGTATTGCATTCGAATCAATAAGAATTATACTACCACTTTCTAAATTATTTTTAACATCGATATAATTATTGCTAGTTAAAGTAAGCGTTGGTTCTACCAAATAATTCTTATTTTTTAAGCAAATATTATAATTCTTTTCATGGATAACACATATTCTTTTATTTTCTTTATTAAGATTAAGAGTATTTTCTAGGGAAGAAAAAGCTTCAACTTCATTATTAATTACTTCAAAATAACTATTCTTTTCATAAGAACTCTTATCTACTAATAAATTTGCTTTATACTCTTTAGCCTGTAAATATTCACTTATACTAGATTTATTAGCTAAAATCAAACTTACTTGTTTTAATTTAGTATTTCCCTTATGAATAATCTTATCTTTATTATCTTCTAAAGAAATTTCTGGTTTTACTTGATCAAAAACTAAATAGTAATGATTAAAAGCATCCATTTCTTGCATTTCATAAAATGATTCTCTAGTATTTACTGCTAACCCATTAATACCAGGAATAATATAATCTCCATCTATAACGGCATTTACATAATCTTCTTCATAACTACCCTTCTGTTCTTCTATACTTTGCATCAAGGGATTTTTATTTAAAACAATTAAAGCAATTTTTTCAGTATAATAAAAACTGAATATCATAATTAAAGCAAGTCCAAAATATTGGTAGTATTTCCGCATAAGATCACCTACCAAAAGTATATGCATAAACTTTTTTTAAATGAAAAAAGCTAAATAATTAGCCAATCTCCTTTTTCACTAGTTCAGCTCCTCTTTTAGGATCCTGCATTAAAATATCATAAACCAGTTTATTTTTCTTTAACTCTTCAATAAAAATAATTTCTTCTTTTGTTAAAGTTACAAATTCTTCAAAATTATCTTTGCGACAAGTCTTTACCAAATAATCTGCACCTAATAAATAGTCTGCTCCCACACCAAAAACATGAATCATTTCAATTAATGCTTCTAAAGTGGGATTTCTTGTCTCTTTTTCATAACAACAGATTGCAGATTTTCCTACCCCAATCAATTCTCCTAATTCTGTTTGCGTTAAACCTTTGGCTTTCCTAACCTCTCTTAACCTATTCCCGTTTAACATTCCATCACCCTCGCTTCTCGAAAAAAATTATACCTGTTCAAAACTTATAAGTGTTATTTTTTCACCTATGGTAAAAATTACCAACTATTTTTTATATTTTATCAACAATAATGAATAAAATAAACAAACTTTCCTACTCTCTTTAGTAAAAATTATTATACTACACATTTTTTTGTTTGTTTAGTGTTGTTTTTTTTAGATTTTTCTGATACAATGATAATAATTGGAGGGTATTAAAATGAACGAACGTGATACAATGCCAAATTATCGAGTAGATAATTCAAGTGAAAAACTAGAAAACACAGATAATAAAAAAGAAGTAAAATCTGTTAATGAATACCAAAGTAGTGGATTAAGTAAAACCAAAATAATTAACATTAATGACTTTATCTTCAGACAGTATTTAGAATTTTATCCAGAATTACAAGGATTAAGTTGTAAAGATAACATTTTATATTTAAAAGAAAATGGAGATATAGTAGTCAGTGAAACACTAACCTTTGATTTACGTACCCTACCTGGTGAAGCATGGAATGTAAACGCCAAAAAGTTTATGGAAATTATCAAACTAAATAAAAATTGTAAAAAACTAGAAGGATTTATTGATTTATTAACAGAAAACAACGTTAGTAATAATGAAAATACATATAAGGATAAAGATTTACTAGAAGAAAAAATCACTAATTACATGAATTTATACTTTATTGCTAAAGATTCATTTCAATATTTAATAGACGACAATAAATCTTTAATAGGAAGAACGGAAATAGAAATAGCTAATACTCCTAAAGATAGTTTAAAAGGTCAAATTGTAAACCGTAAATTAGATGAATATTTTGAAATAACTAAAGAAATGGGAAATCCTAAAGGTAAAGTATTAAAAAGAGAAATGCAAGATTTAAAAAATTTACCAGTTCCTATTCAAGAAGAAAACCCTGTTAGATCATCAAAAGCCGCTTTTGTCAACATTGCCATTATTATCTATGGTGTTCTAAACATAGGTATTATTTTAGCAATTGCCCTAATGAAGTAGAAAATACTTCATTTTTTTTATGAATTATGATATAATACTAGTACTCGGGGTAGTAATGGTTTCGACATATATTACTACGTATGACGGCAAGTGGGAGTGACACCTTAAGTCTACAATTAAAATTAAATGACAAGAATGAAAGTTCTTTTGCTTCAAATGCTTATGCATTTGCCTAATTAATTAATATATAGGAACAGCAAGCTCTTCTTAATTTTTCTTATAGGATTATGAAGGGTTCATAAATATAAGATATACTCTTCTATTTGTTTAGGATAGAAAAGCGAATCATAACTAAACTTAAGATTATAATCGGTTGGTCTTGAGCCAGTTATAATCTGACAATTAAATCAAGCTAAACTTGTAGATGTTGTATGATAGAATATATTGGACAGGAGTTCAACTCTCCTCTACTCCACCAATTTGTTGATTAACACTAAATATAGTGTTTTTTTTATTAACTAAAATATTATCTAAAAAACAAAAAAATTTTAAAATAAATAAGAAAATTAAAAATGACTTTCTTTTTTTCATTATTTATGCCATAATAATAACAGAGGGATGATATGGAAACAATTAATATAAAGTTAAAAAATATAGAAGATGCTACAAACCCATTTAATGAATCTTTATTAAATGAAGAATTAGATAATTATATTGTTAACAATTGTAAACATATAAGTTCTAAAGAGAATATTATCTTAAATGTAAATAATTTATCAAAAAAAGAAGAACAAGAACAATTGCTTACTTTAATTCATCACCATTATCAAAATAAAGTTAAACAATTAAACAAAATAGACAAATATGACGATTATTTCCGTTTAATCTTACTTTTATTAGGAATAATCTTAATTATTATATCTGAACAATTTATTTCCCTATTAAGTGAATTATTCTTAATCGCTGGTTGGGTTGTTGTTTGGGA
>CALVQN010000034.1 GCA_944358135.1 uncultured Bacilli bacterium | reverse complement strand
TTTGCTGGTACAGAATCATCTATTTATGTATATACTGGCGGTGAAGAAGACTATTTAGTAACATTTGCAGGACTTACTAAAAGAGATGGTCAATTCATATTAGCTAGAGACTGTTCAAGTGAATTTGAACTTAGTGATTTATACGGAAGTGAAATTTTAGTTGGACGCGCTGGAGGAATGCCTGCGGTAAACTTCTTAAATGCAATGAAAAATGCAGGAATAGATGTTAGTGAAATTAATGTAAACTACTCTATTGATTTTGCTTCATTATCAGGATCATTTATTGGGGGAATTGGAGATTATGTCAATCTTTTTGAGCCTACAGCAACAACAGTAGTAAATGTAACAGATGCATGTATAGTTGAATCTATTGGAAGTTTATCTGGTGAAGTACCATATACTGCTTTTTATGCTCGCAAAAGTTACTTAGAAAATAATGAAGAAATACTAGATGGTTTTACCCGTGCTATAGCAAAAGGTCTAGAATTTGTTTTAGAAAGTGATAGTACTACTACCGCTGAAGTAATATTACCACAATTTCCAGACAGTGCTCTAAATGATATTATTACTATTATTGATAATTACAAAAAATACGATTCATGGCTATCTACTCCATACATAACAGAAGAAAGTTTTACTAACTTACAAGACATGTTAATAGACAATGATTTACTTGGATATTATGTCCCTTATAGTGATTTAATTCATAACTTATATGAATAAACTATTAAGTATTAAAAATTTATCTAAAGTTTATTACAATAAAAAGGAAGAAACCGAAGCTATAAAGGATATCTCATTTGATTTATATGAAGGAGAATTTGTATCAATCGTAGGACCATCAGGATGCGGTAAATCTACCCTTTTAAATATACTTACCAATATGGATACTTTAACTAAAGGAAAAATCGAATTAAAAGATAATTTAAAACTAGGATACATGCTTCAAAGTGATTCGATGTTATCCTGGCGAAAAGTTATTGATAATGCTCTATTGGGTTTAGAAATAAAAAAAGAAAAAACAGAAGAAAATATTAATTATGTTAAAAATTTATTTAAAAAATATGGATTAGCAGAATTTATGGAAAAACATCCATTCGAACTTTCTGGTGGAATGAGACAAAGAGTAGCGCTTATTCGTACTCTTGCTCTAAAACCAGACATATTAATATTAGATGAACCATTCTCAAAACTAGATTATCAATCAAGATTAAAAGTAAGTGATGATGTTTATAAAATGATTAAAAATGAAGGGAAAACAGCTTTAATGGTAACTCATGACTTAGCAGAAGCTATTAGTATTAGTGATCGTGTAATTGTTTTAAGTGAAAGACCATGTGAAATCAAAAACATTTATAAAATAAAAAGAGAAAAAGAAGGAACACCTATTGAAAATAGAAAAGATAAAAACTTTGCTTATTACTATGATTTAATTTGGAAGGATCTCATGTTCCATGACTAAAGAACATAAAGAATATTTAAAAAAATATAAAAGAGAAAAAGTAATTGTTATATCTTTTCAAATCTTAATCTTAATAGGATTCCTAATTATTTGGGAATTATTAAGCAAATACAAAATAATTAATCCTTTTATTTTCTCCTCTCCATCTAAAGTAATAGAAACTATTATTAACCTTTATTTAAACTATAATTTAATTGGTCATATCTTAACTACACTTTACGAAACATTAATCGCTTTTATTCTTGGTATAACGCTAAGCTTTATTATAGCCATTGTCTTATATGAATTTAAGACACTAAATAAAATAGTTGATCCTTACTTAACTATGTTAAATAGCTTACCTAAAGTAGCACTAGGACCATTAATTATTATTATCGCTGGTGCAAATACCAAATCAATTATTGTCATGGCTCTATTAATTAATCTAATTGTAGGTATCATGTCAATTTATAATGGTTTTAACAATATAGATAAAGATTTAATTAAACTATTTAAAACTTTTAAAGCAACAAGATTAGATATACTATTTAAATTAACTATTCCTGCATCTTATAAAACCATTATCTCTAGTTTAAAACTAAATATCTCTATGACTTTAATTGGAGTAATCATGGGTGAATTTTTAGTAAGTAAGAGTGGTCTTGGTTATCTAATTATTTATGGAACACAAGTATTTAATCTTAACATGGTAATGAGTGGTATAGTTATACTAATTATTATTTCTTTTGTTCTTTATAAAATCATTACTTATATAGAAAAAAAGTTACTAAAATAGCAAAAGCATCTCTAATTTGAGGTGCTTTTATCATACTATTTTTTGGATAATAAACTTTTTCAGTAATTCTAATTATTACATTCCAATTTGCTTTACTCTATTAAGTAAAGCATCTATTATAGTTTTATCACTAATTAAAGTAATAGAAAATGTTTTGTATCCTATTCTATTTATACTTGCTCCACAATGATATACTGTAGTATTATCTAGTATAAAATACCGATCATGAAACGTACTGTCATATTTTACTGTTAAATTATAATACTGTTTATTATATCTTGTTATATCTTGCTTTGTTAATAAATTATCTTTCTTAGTTATAATTGTTACTTTTATATTTAATCTTTTAATTATGTCTAGTATAGCATGGTCGGCATAACTATCAATAATTATTAATTCTTTTTTAGCATCCTCAAATATTTCTAATATCTTAGAATAAGCATCATAGATTTGTCCATCAAAATAAATTTCATTTGTTTTCTTTTGTTCTTCAAACTTAACAAATGAATCTTGCAACAGTTTTATTTGTGAATCATGTTCTAATACCATGTTATTGATATATTTTTGTTCCAATAAATTATTAGATATATATTTTCGCATAGTAACAAAAGCATCCATAATAGCAATGCTTACTTGAGTGGCTACTTTTGATTTCAATACTGTTGCTAGCATAGCAACACCCTGCTCAGTAAATACACGAGGACAATTATACCTTCCACCTCGTGTCTCTATTTTTTGGTCGAAATTTTCGACTAAAAAAGTTTTACTTTCTTCTTTAGTTAATTTCCACGAAAAACGTTCAGGAAATTTATCTACATTATTTTTCACTGCCTCATTAATTCTTTTTACCTCCACTTGATAAAGTCTTGCTAGATCACTACCAAGCATTACTTGTACTCCCCGTATTTCATAGATTAAATTCTCAATCTTTTCTTCATTATTTAACACTAATCCATTCATATTCTTCCACCTAACTTATTTTAATTTATCAAGTAAAGCATCTATTATCGCTTTATCACCAACTACAGTAATGGAAAATGTTTTGTATCCTATTCTATTTATACTTGCTCCACAATGATATACAGTAGCATTATCTAATACAAAATATCTATCATGGAATGTACCATCATATTTTACTGTTAAATTATGATATTGTTTATTATATTTCGCAATATCTTGATTAGTTAATAAGTTATTTTTCTTGGTAATTATAATTACTTTTATGTTTAATCTTTTAATTATATCTAATATAGTGTTATCTGCATAACTATCAATAATCACTAATTCCTTTTTAGCACTTTTAAATATATCTAGTATCTTAGAATAAGCATCATAGATTTGTCCATCAAAATAAATTTCATTTGTTTTCTTTTGTTCTTCAAACTTAACAAATGAATCTTGTAATAGTTTAATTTGTGAATCGTGTTTTAATACCATATTATTTATATATTTTTGTTCTAATAAATTATTTGATATGTATTTACGCATAGCAACAAAAGCATCCATTATTTTGATACTTATTTCTTCGGCAACTGGTGTTCTAAGAATTGTGGCAAGCATAGCAACACCTTGTTCTGTAAAGACATATGGCAAAGCTCTTGACATATTATTTCTTTTTGCGGTCCCAATTTGGGACCACAAATTATTATATTCATTCTCTGTTAGTTGAAACATAAATCTTTCTGGGAATCTATTAATATGTCTTTTAACTGCCTGATTTATTGTCTTCGTTCCATTGGCGCATTCATAGAGTCTTGCTAAATCACTATCAAGCATTATTTGAACTCCACGTATTTCATAAATTAAATTTTCAATTACAACATTATCTTTTAATGCAATATCACTCATTACAAAACCTCCTGATTTCAAATACAAAGTGAAATCCTTATATTTTTAATACAATAACATTGTATCAAACGTTTGTATGAAAATCAATATATTTTTAACTTAAAACAGTTATTAATTTAACTTACTAGTTAATTTCTCCCCTTCTTCATAGGTTAGTAATTTTTTTTCTAAACACTTACGAATTATTTCTTTAATTTCTTCATCTGAAAATATGCCAATTTGATATCCCGTTTGAACAACTTGATCAATAAAATCTTTATCTAAAGTATCTATTATTTTATCAATAAGTTTATCTTCATTTAAATCTTCCTCAACAGCACTAATTAACTCAGTTAAATAATAATCATCTCTTTTTAAAATAAAATAATCCTCAATTAAAGTAAAATCTATTTCTTTATGATTATAATTAAACGCTAATCTCCATAAATCTTCCCGCATATCCCTTTTTATACCAATACGCACTAAATCATTAAACTTATCTTGAGTAAGTATTGGCGGCATAGGAACAGAAATATATTGGGTAATAAACTCTAACAATTCTAAATCATTCATCGCCTTAGCATACCTACCTATCAAATCATGATTAGTAAGTAAATCAAAAATAGATTGAAATAAAACCCCTCCATCATAAACTTTATTTTGGTCTTTAAGAAACTGTGCCTTCTTTTTTTGAACAAGCTTTTTTAAATCATCATTTAAATCAGTATTTTCGGCTTGTTCAATCAACCCTAAAAAGTGTTCAATATTCCCTAATCTTTTTCTTTCAATATCATCAATTTCATTAGGAGTAGTATTTTTGATATTTTGAACATCTAAAATAAGTTGTTTTATCTCTTGTTCTTCTTCCTTAGAATAATGATTTAATTCTAATTTTTTTAATTCTTCTAACAACTCATCACTATTAATAAACCGATTAATATATTTATACATTAAATTAACTAAATCCATAATGAGTCCTCCCCAACAAAAATTTTAATATAAAAAGAAAGAAGATTCTACTCTAAAGATGCTTTTATCTCTGCAATAGAATCTTCTAATTCACTAATTTCTCTTTGATAAATTGCTATTTCTTCATTTGTTTCATTTATACTATTATTCGTATCACTAATTAGATTCTGCCACTCTTCTTCTGTTCTAGTACGTGCTTCCAAATCTTCTTGTTCTTCCTGTAATTTAGCTAATTCTGTTTCTAACATTTTTATTTCTTCGCTTAAACTTTCAGCTTCTCTATGTCTTTGATAACTCTGATATGTCTTAATCGATGTAGGAACAACAAAGAGAAGAAAAATAACAAATAAAACAATAACAAATAATTTATTCTTCATAATAAAGTGCCCTCTTTCCGAATAAATTATACATCTTCTCAAATTGATCTCGATCATAAGTCTCAATTTCCCCAGTATAGGAATCACTTGTAATTACACTTTGATAATCATAACCAATAACAACTAAACTATGTAAATCACATATCCAATCAACGTTTTCTCCTGTATCCTCATCTATCCAACTAACACAGACATCCGTATCTTCCATATTAATAGATGCCCAAACTTGAACAGGATGTCCATCACGAACAAGAGCTAAAACATCATCTAAAGAATGTCCTGTATAATTAATGATTCCTTCTTTAAATTGATTAGCAACCTCTATAATTGGTTCTTCAAATACACCATAACCAGTATAAAGTCTTGGATCCCCAACAAATTCTCTTAAAGGATTACCCGCATACAAAACACCATTTATCCGATGTGGACTACTTCCTTTAGGCAATGCTTCGACAATTTCTTCAACAGTAACATCGACATGATAATATTTTAGAAGAATATATAAAGCTACACTCTCACAACCATTAGGATAATCAGGATATTGATGATAAGTGACTACCCCATCAATCAAATAAGAAGTCTCATCATACAAAGTTTGATATTCTTTATTTAAATCATTATATTCATTTTCTAAACTGGTTAAAAGATTAGTATTTGCTTTTAAATCACTACTCAAACTTTTATATTCATTATCATAATCACGAATTTCTTCATCACTAAGCACTTGATCAAGATCTTCTAACTCTTCTATACTGCTATTTTTTAAAGCAATATTATCATTTAAAGCATCGACATTTTCTTCTAAACTAGTAATATCTGTCTCTTCCTCAAAATTCTTAGTAACTTGAAAAAATAGTAAATTTATACTTCCAATAAGAAAGAAAACAAAACAAACAGCCATAATTTTTCTAAATAACTTTCGATATTTCTTTCTCACATTCCCATAAAGAGCAACTATTCCTACAAATACAAGTAAACTAATAATGATGAACAATAAATAGATTAACACTTAATTTCCTCCTCAAAATAAACTTCATACCAAATAATAAAAATCAAAATAATATAAATCTGAAGACCATTTTTCTTTTTATTTTGATAGTGTTCATCAAGCATATTTAAAATATAATCTACATTAAAGAATTTAGAAACAAAAGGCATACTAAACTTTTCTTTTACCATTTGATAATATTTTTCTTCTCTAAGCCATTTACCTAAAGGAACAGGAAAGCCAAGCTTCTTTCTTTTACTCCACTCTTCTGGCATTTTCTCACGAGCAATTTCTCTAAACAAGTACTTAGTCTCATTATCTCGAACAAAATATTTTGTAGGAATTCTTCTAGCACTCTCAAAAACAACTTTATCAAGTAAAGGAACACGAAGTTCTAAAGAATTAGCCATCGACATTTTATCTGCTTTAAGTAAAATATCTTGAGGAAGCCAAAAGAACATATCGATATACATCTTTTTCGTAACATCATCAGCACCTTTAATTTCATCATACACTGGTTTTATTACATCACCAATTGTCTCATCTGTTCTAAGATAGGATGCTAAAATATTATTTGCTTCTTCCTCAGTCATATAAGATCCATGACCAATATATCTTTCATAAAAAGGTTTGCTATATTTAATTAGAGTATTCTTACCAGGAAAATGAGGAAGTGGCTTAATCACTGTTGCTAATGTTTTTCTTAAAAAAGAAGGAACTTTAGTATAAATTCCTAAACTACGAGGTTCTAAATACTCTAGATAACCTCCAAACATTTCATCAGAACCCTCACCAGATAAAACAACTTTAACATCCCTACTAGCAAGCTTACTTAAAAAATACAGAGGAACAGTGGATAAATTTGCATGAGGTTCATCAGTATGATAAACAATAGTCGGTAAAATATTAAAGAATTCATCAGCACTAATATGTTTACTTTTATTCTCAATATGAAGAATATCAGATAAATCCTTAGCCATCTTCGTCTCATCATAACCATTTACATCAAAACCAACGGTAAATGTCTTATTTGGCCTAGCAACACTTACTACATATGAAGAATCAACACCACCAGAAAGATAGCTACCAACCTCAACATCACTAGTAATTTGATGAGCTTTAATAGATTCTTCTAAAATATTTTTAAGTTCATTTTTATATTCTTCCATACTTTTTTTGGAAGCATCATAACTAACTTTAAAATATTCATGAATAGTTAACTCACCATCTTTATATTTAAAATAATGTCCAGGCTTTAATTTAAAAACATTTTTAAAGAATGTCTCTTCATGAACAGAATACTGAAAAATCAAATACATCTTTAAAGCATCGTAATTCACTTCTTTTGAAAAGTTAGGATGTTCCAAAAAAGCTTTAATTTCTGAGGCAAACATAAAAGTATCATCTTTATGATAATAATAAAAAGGTTTAATTCCAAAGATATCTCTAGCCCCAACTAATTCTTTTGTCTTTTTATCATAAATAACAAAAGCAAACATACCTCTAAGTTTAGTAAATATTTCTTCTTGATACTCCTCATATCCATGAAGAATAACCTCAGTATCAGTTTCTGTTGTAAACTTATGTCCACATTTAAGTAAATCTTCTTTAAGTTCCCGATAATTATAAATTTCTCCATTAAAAACAATTACTTTATCCTTATTCTCATTAAATATAGGTTGATCTCCAGTTTTTAAATCAATAATAGATAAGCGTCTATGTCCTAGTGCTATATCACTATCTGTATAAAAGCCTTCCCCATCAGGTCCACGATGTTTAATACGATCAGCCATTTTTTTAATGATCATTTTCTTATCTGTAACTTCTCTATCGACAAAGCCGACAATTCCACACATATTTATTCCCTCCAATAACTATTCTTATATTCCTGGTAATATCTAAATCCTCTTTTCCTAAGCATCAAAAAACGTTTCAAACTATAATCCTTTGGATAGTCCATCGGATTTACTCTCCTATTCCATAGTCTTAATGCTTCACTCTTAAATTTCTCATTAGATACATATTTTTTAACTACCCCTTTAGGTACAAAAGAAAGTAGTACTTCTTGATCTAACAATAGAAAGTCATTTCTTTTATGATATACACAATCATCTACTAAAACTTGCACTAAATTTTTACCCATCATTGCAAGATAATAACTGCATCTCCCTTGTCTTGCATTAATTTCTAAAACTTTAAAAGTATTATCCCTTGGATCATATTTCATATCAACTTCCGCAAAACCATGATAGTGAATACTTTCCATAAAATCTTTTAATATTTGAACTTGTTCTTGTACGTCACCCTCAGTTGTATTAAAACCATTAATTAATACTGCTGCATTACCAACCATCTGCGTAGTTCGCTCTTGCAAACCTATTTGAGCAAAAGTCATAAGTTCTACTTCACCATCTTGATTTGCATAGATAACAGCATCAAATAAATGATCATCCCCACCAGGAATAAACTCTTGAATAATTAAACGGTCATGATATCCACCTTCACGAATAATAGATATAGTTTGTTCTAATTTTTCTAGATTATCTATTTTATAAATCTTATTTTTACCTGGGAAACTAAGATGATTATAGATAACTACATTCGCTGGTTTTACAATAACAGGAAACTGTATATCTTTAGGTATTTTAATTTCTTCTTTATCTTTTAAATAAATAGTTTTAGGAAACTTAAGAGAACTCTCTTGATAAGTCCGATAAAACTTCTCTTTATTGGTAAAAGTCTCAATAATCTCCTTAGTTGGATAATTAAAATAATAATATTCCCTTAGCTTTTCTGCATTCTTACTAATAAATTCCCCATAAGTTTCATTTGTAGCAATTAAAAAATTCTTTCCCTTATGTTCCTCTGCAAAATCAAGTAACAACTTCATGAATGCTTCCTCATCCCACATAAGAGGGCAATAACTAACATGCATAATATTAGAGTAATATGTAAAAGGAAGTGGCATCTTACCTACAACATAAGGTTTCTTATGATATGCTTCATGTACACATCTAGCCATATAATAAGCATTAGGATCAGTTCCTAAAATCAAAAATTCAAAATCAACACTATCATTCTTTTTCATTTTCTAACTCCTCATAAATAATTGGAACTCGACTAGTAATTCTTGTAAATAAATGATAACTATTTGTGCCAAGTGCACGTGCTACATCTCTAACACTTCTATTAGGTCCAATTATTTCTACTAAAGATCCTACCTTTAAAGACTTCTTACTAAAAATCATAATCATATCCATAGTATCAGCAACAATTGGATAATACTCTCCATCGATAACTACAATGCCAAATTCTTTAGTTACCCCATCAGCATAACCAATCTGGATAGTGGCAATATATCCATCATCTAATACTTGATAGCTAGCATTATATCCGACAAACTCACCAACTTTAACTGGACGCACAGAAATAATCGAAGAATAAAGCGAATAAGCAGTATTAAGTTGTAAATTATTTTCTGTCGTATACTCATGAATAAGTCCTTTTTTTAAAAGCATATTTCTTCTAACTTTTCTTAAATAGTTCTTAAGTCCTCTAGTATTTACACGAACACTTTCATTAAAACCATACATCATAATCCCTAAGCGAATTCCATTTGCAAAAGTTATCTTCTTATGACTAACAAACGTAATACTGCGATCAAAATGACGAATTGGTATTTCTTCATAGGGAATAACACTTAATAAATCTTCTAAACACTTAAGCTGTCTTTCATAAAATATATCTCCTCTACCAGATGTAGCAAAATGAGTATATATTCCTTCCACAACAATGTGTTTATTTTCTTTAAGCAATGAATAGGCTTCTTCTAAAGCATTTTTATCTTTAAATCCTAACCGATTCATTCCTGTATCTAATTTAATATGAATTAAAAGCTTATCTTTGAGCATCATAGACACTAATTCTTTAACAAAATCTAAAGCATCAACAGTAATCGTAATTTTATTTTCTATAGCAACAGAAATATATTGAGAATCAATTGGTTCTAAAACCAAAATAGGAATAGAAGAATATTTTTCTCTTATCTGCATTCCTTCATCTAAACTAGATACACATAAATAATTAATACCGCCAGCAAGCAAGGCTTCTACTGCCCCTATACCATGATGATAACAATTATTTTTTACTACTCCAAAATAATACTCATAATCTGGGTATTTTTCTTTTATTTCTCTTATATTATCTTTTAAACTATTTTTATTCACTAACGCATAACTGTTCCGATACATTTTTTCCCTCTTCTACTGTCTTATTTAAGAAAAATACTTCATACCATTTAATAAATGTATAAATTCCCCATACTTTCTTATAAGTAAAATCTTTTTTTTCACAAGCCACATCAAGTAAATGAAGAGCATAATCTTGATTAAAAAACTCTTTAACAAAATCTTGTTTAATAGTAGAAGCTATCTCTTCTTTATAATCACTTTCAGTAATCCATTCTCTTAAAGGAACAGGAAAACCTAACTTAGGTTTCTTATAAGCGCCTCCAGGAGTTACACTTTTAGCAGCCTCTCTTAAAGCTATTTTTGTACTTTCTTTACTAATTTTTTTATTTTCACCAAGACTACTAGCTACATCAAATACTTCTTTATCAATAAAAGGAACTCTAAGTTCTACTGAATGAGCCATTGTCATACGATCTGCTTTATGCAAAATATCTTTGACAAGCCAAAAATTTAAATCAACAACTTGCATCTTAATTAAATCACTTTCTTTAGTATAATCCTTCATCACAGGATATAAAATATCTTTTATTTTGATTGGATTTGGTTGAGCAAGAAGATGTTTACACTCCTTTTCACTAAATAAGCGATTTGTACCTACATAACTTTCCTCTATTTTTTCTCCTCTTCTAACCAAGAAATTACGTCCTCTAAATTCTGGCAAACATTTTAGAATCACAGCAATAAAATGACGAATCGAATAAGGAATTTTATTATAAAATCCCATATCTACAATTTCTCGATAAGGGCCATATCCTGCAAAAAACTCATCAGCACCCTCACCTGATAATACAACCTTTACATCCTTACTAGCAATTCCTGACAAAAAATACAAAGCAATTCCTGCTGGATCACTAAAAGGTTCATCCATATGATACATCACTTTAGGCACAATTTTCAAGTATTCTTCTTTTGAAATTAACTTAGTAATATTTTTAATATCAAGTTTTTGAGCTAAATCTTTAGCATAACTAATTTCACTATATTTTTGATTTTCATAACCTACAGTATAAGTTTTATCAGGTCTAGCTAAACTAACAATATAAGAAGAATCTACTCCACTAGATAAGAAAGAACCAACTTCAACATCACTAATTAAATGGCTTTTAACTGACTCTTCCATAACATCTTGAATTCTTTTCACACTTGAAGAAAAATCTTCTTTTTCTTCTCTAAATTCCATATGATAATACTTTTTAATTTCTAAATTGCCACCTTGATAAGTTAAAGATGAACCAGCATCTAAACGATTAACATTTTTAAAGAAAGTTTCATTAGTCGGTGTAAAACTAAACTGTAAATAAGAACCCAAAAGATCAAGATTTAATTCTTTCTCAAAGCCTGGATAAACAAGCATTGCTTTAATTTCTGATGCAAACAAAAAAGTATCATCTTTATGATAATAGTAAAAAGGTTTAATACCAAAAGGATCTCTTGCACAAAATAATTTTTGATTATTCTTATCCCATATAGCAAAAGCAAACATACCTCTAAGTTTACTAGGAAGATCACTCCCCCATTCTTCATATCCATGAACAAGTACTTCAGTATCACAATTAGTTTTAAATTCATACTTTTGCTCTAATTCACTTTTTAATTCAGGATAATTATATATCTCTCCATTATAAACAATAACTATATCTTCCCTATCATTATACATTGGTTGAGCTCCACCATTTATATCAATAATAGATAATCTTTTATGTCCTAATGCAACATCTTGATCAACATAATAACCTTCTCCATCAGGACCTCTATGATTAATCGTATCTGCCATTTCTTTAATAATCTTTTTCTTTTCTTTTGCATTAGTTACAAATCCAACAATACCGCACATATTATGCCTCACTTTCAACTTTATCTTATTATACCATAAATGTGGCTAGTAGCCTATATAATTTTTTGTCAAAAAAAGTCAAAATATATTAGGGGTGGTTATAATTACAATCTTAGAACCTAAAAACCACTTAGATGACGAATACTACTACAAAATTATCAGAAAAAACATTAAAAAGTATCGAAGACTAAAAGGACTAACACAGCAAAATCTAGCCGACCTAGCAGATATATCACGTGAATATATTTGTGATATTGAAAATGAAAGTAGACACAAACATATCTCTATTGCCTGTCTATCAAGAATTTCTCAAGCCCTAGACATAGATATTTCTTTATTTTTCAAAAATTAAAAGTAAGATTTTCTCTTACTTTTATGCTTTACTAACTTGATAAACCTCTACTTCAACAGGTGTTTCTTGACCAAATAAATCAATTAAAACATTCAAGCGATTATTTTCAAGATCAATACTATCAACTTTACCCATCATACCTTTAAATGGACCATCAATAATGCTTACCTTATCTCCAACAACCATTTCAGACTCAATATTAACACGACTCATACCCATACCAGCTAAAATTTTATCAATTTCAGAAGGTAGTAATGGAGTTGGTTTTGCACCTTTACCACTTGAACCAATAAAACCTGTTACTCCAGGTGTATTACGAACAATATACCAAGCTTCATCACTCATAATCATTTCCACTAATACATATCCAGGAAACATCTTTTTTTTCTTTTCTTTTTTTACGCCATCTTTAACTTCTACCTCTGTAGTTTCTGGAACAATTACTCGGAAAATATAATCTTGCATTCCCATAGATTCTGTTCTAGCTTCTAATTTTTCTTTTACCTTTGATTCATGACCAGAATAAGTATTTACTACGTACCATTCTTTTTCCATTAGTTAAAAACCCCCTTTATTCCTGACATAATTAAACTAATTAACACAAAAAATAACACCAAAAAGATAATAAACACCAAAGTAGCAATTGTATATTTTAAAACATCCTTTTTAGTAGGCCACTTTACTTTAGAAAGTTCTGTTTTTACTCCAGCAAAAAAACTTTCTTTTGGTGTTTTCTTTTCTTTCTTCTCTTTTTTATTTGTTCTTTTTACCTTTTTTTCTTTTTTTACATCTTTTTCTTCTACTTTTTTTGTCATTTCGATCCCCTCTAATTTAAAGTATTAAAAAAACACTTTCGTGTTCACACCTATAATTTACCACAAAAAATCATAAAAAGCAAGTAAAATCAACTCAAATGTTAATCCTTTTTTAAAATGTTACCATATCATTAGTTAAAATGTTACCAAACATATGTAGTATAATATATCTCTG
>CALVQN010000033.1 GCA_944358135.1 uncultured Bacilli bacterium | reverse complement strand
TTTTTGAGGATTTTCATGTACAATTTTGTACATTTCTAAATTCCTCTTTTTGTACATTCTTATAGTATCATTAACAATATGAGGTGTTTTTTCGTCCATATGCACTGTTGCATGAAGTACTTGGTCTTTGGTATAACCCATATCTTCGTAAACAAACTCCATACAAGTATTAGCCCATCTAATTATTTCTTCTCTACTCATATTTTTAAAGAAATCATTGTCGCTAGTAAATAGCAGTTCGTCTGCTACTACACCATTACTATCATTTACTGCTTGATGAAATGTCTTTTTTCTATTTTCTCGCATAGTTTCCATACGTTTTTCATGTTCTAGGCGATAATCTTTTGTTATCTCATCAAATTTTGCTACATATTTAAGTTTACATGGTACAATTTCAATGTTATCTTTACTAAGTTCTACTTTTATATCTGGGTTGCTATTATAGGCTTTCTTACTTCTCTTATTATGAACGCCAATTTCTGATAAATCACTTAAAGTTTGTATAGGTTCACTTCTAAATATTGCATAACTCATAATTTGCCTCTTTAAAAGCCTCATAAGCGCTTGATATTTCTTTAAAATATCTAGTACCTACTATTGCACCACTATACTTATCAATGTAACTGCAAATAGCAAATTTTTCGCTATTATTGGGTATAAATATTAAGTAATAATCTTTTGTTTTATCTAAAATGTAGCAATTACCATATACAGCATTATTAAATTCATCAAATTTTTCTAATTCTCTCATATTCTCGCCTCCTTAAATTCTTTAAATAGATTTTCTAGTTCTAATTCTTCTTCTTTTGATACTTCTTCTTTTTCTATTACTTCATTAAACCATTTCGGAACACCTATGTTTTTAATCTTTTCCATATTGTTTTTTACAGAAGTCTTAAAGTATGCTAATTTATTGCTTAAATCTTTTTCTTTCATATGGCTATAAACGTAATTTATTGCAGTTATAACATCTCGGTAACTATTCTTGCTTAACATATCTTCAATAAAGTTATCGTATTCTAACAAGTCTATATCTTCATAACTTAGGAATTTCTTATCAATTAAGTTTTTGGTAACAGTGCTTATTTGTTTATCTAATTTATCTTTATATTCAGTATTTTGTTTATTAGTATTTAATTGTATGTGATTTTCCGCATACGGATCATCCGTATACGGAAAACCTATATACGGTTGAGGTTCTTCATAAATCGTATAATCATAATCAAATAGTCCTTTTTCAGTTTGTTTCTTTTCTCTTATTAGATAACCATTTGTTTCTAGCTCTTTTAAGGCACTTCTTACAGCTGTTTCATTCTCTTTACATATACTTACTAGCCCTTTAATAGAATAGTCCCAATCTTCGGGTAAACTAAGCATGATAGATAATAGTCCTTTTGTTTTTAAAGTTAAATTTCTATCCCTTAAATGATAATTACTCATTGTAGTATAATTTTTATTCTTTTCTACTCTAAATACTGACATAATTATCAACTCCTTTACCTTGTATTTCCCCTTAAAATTTTGTGATTTTAAGGTTTTATTGTAATTTTGGAGCATTAATAACATCTAAAAAACCCTGTATCTACCGATACAAGGCTTTAATCGTTAAATGGTAAGCAAGTCCTGTCTTCTCGACCATTTTTGAAAAAACATCTCATCTATGTATGAGATTTTTTTATGCCTGCAATTCCCTTGTTCCAAACAAAATGCATATCATATATAAACATGTTCAAATAACTCGCAAAAATCAAGAGCTTTCAATTCAAAACCTGTTCCTCTATCATGTGGTAGTCCCTTTTTTAAACCTTCTCTATATACTCCTATTTTTAAACTGATTCGAATTATATCTTTATCGATTAATTCAATAAATTTCTCAAAACTTTTTAATTTATAAAAATTAATTTTATAATACTTATAATATTTTATATTATTTCTTGTGGTCGGCCACGCATTGATTAGGGCTACATATTGAAGTTTTGTATTTAGCTTTTCTTTTAAAGTTTTAAAATTCCAATATACTCTATCCTCTAAAAGATGTCCATATCTATCTTTAATTATTAAAATTAGTCGTTGTTTTTCGTAGTCTATCTTTAAATTAAAATGGTATTTATTTGCAACTATTGTTGGCGTTTTGGTTATTGAAATGTTTAATATTTTTTTATCTTTTAAAATTTTATCGGGATAGCCATACTCTTTACATAATCTTTGTGTTTCTAATTTGCCTTCAGGTGTTGAATTAAATAATGTCGTATATGACTTACTATACCCTAGCCTGGTTTTTATCTCAATTCCATGATAGTCTGGTATACCTTTGGTATCTTCTGCTTTTCCTATCAAATCTTCAAATGTTTTCCCTACTCCAGTTACTCCCTCTCTTGTGCTTTTAACGTATCCCATGTTTTTTATTCTACTAAACTCTTGTTTTAGGTCTTCTAATTCTTTTGTTTTCATATATAATTTTCCTCCCTGAGGAAGCAATTATATCATATCTTTTATTCATTATTTGTCGTATTAAGGGAGCGGGATTTAAAAACCCAATTTTTTATTTTTCTTCTTTTATTAATACATTATCATACTCTTTTAATTGTTCTGGTTTAATATAATTATTCTCTAAAGCATATTTTAAAGTCATTCTAAGATTACTTACATTAAAATGAATAAATGCTTCATCACTTTTCATGCATTTTAAATAGTATCTATACTCTTCATCTTCATAGATTAGTCTTAAATCTTCTGTGCACTTTTCACTGTAATCATAAATTGCATAGAAAATATAATCTGTTTCTTCTTCAATAAATTCTCTAAAATCTATTTCATTACTATTTACTGTATAATAAGCACATCCTCCACTAAGAGAAGATGGCATCATCCTTTTTCCATCCTGCCATATATAAATTGTATCCATTAACTCATCATTATTATATAATTGAAATTCAAAAGCGTGTCCATCACAGTTGAAAGTTTCTCCATATCTTTTGGTTGCTTTTAAAGCATTTATTATTTCTTCTATTTTAGCCTCATCAGTAATAGTTCCTAAATTATCTTCTCCTCTTGTAATTATTATTTTGTTTGTTTCGTTTAGTTTATTTATTGTTTCATCTGGTAGTGCTAATCCATTATCAGTTCTAGTTATACAAGCGTTTTTAATATCACTTTCTTTTATATTGTTATCTTCACTACTAATCAAAACATTAATATCATTAAAAGTAAAACTTTGATACAATGGATAACTTTGATTAAAATATAAGTTTGCTTCTCTTGACACTTCACTTTCTTTTGATTTCATTATTATAAATTTATATCCATTGGCAGCAAATCCTTTATAATAATCAATTTTATCCTCTTTATCGGTAATATTATTTAAAGGAATCTCTGTAAGAGTATTCACTTCTGATGCTAGATAGCCACCCAACTCACTTTCTAAGCAAGATAAAAACTCGTGCTCCTCTTCACTAATTTGTTCTGGTTGCTCTTCATCTAATTTAATTTCTTCATTTGATATTTTAATTACAATACCAATTAAAATTAATAAGATTAAAATAACTATACAAATTATCAATAAACCCTTTTTCTTCATTTTTCCTTAACTCACTTTCCCAAACTATTTTCTTGACATCATTATAACATAATAATAATATTTTTACTATATTATTTTATCATGAAAAAATAGAGCAAATGTGCTCTATTATAAATGTTCTTCTATTAAACTAGTTAGTGTTTCTGCATCTCTATATCCTACAAATCCATCAACCATTTCACCATCTTTTATTATAACTGTGATTGGTGTAAATCCATATTCATAGAATAAGTTTCCAATAGTATCTTCTAGTGTTACTGTTTCTCCATCCATTGTTGTTCTAACTGTTGTTTCTACAGACATTTTATCTGTTAATTCTTTTACTTTATCAGATAATGCTTGTACATCTGCATCATCTTTTTTATCTGAATCCCAAATGTCAGCGATTGCTGTTACATCTAAATAATTAGTTGTAAATCCTAAATCTTCTTGTACTTCGTTTAGTACAGGAACAAATGATACACAAATTGAACATGTACTACGTCCAAGATATAATACATGAGTTCCCTCTTCTTCAAATAAAGCTAGAGCTTCATCTGTATCTACTTCATCCATTTTACTAACATCGTATGTTGAATTACTTGATGAACTTCCTGATGAATTATTGTTATTATTATTGTTAGAAGTTGAACTAGTTCCTCCTCTAAAATATAGACCTATGATTAAAATAAAGGTAATAATAAACCCTAAAACAACAATAAAAGTTAAATTTCTTATTTTTTCTTCCATAAATTAAATTTCCTCCTTTTTAATACGTTAGTATTATACTCTTATTCTATTAAAAAAGCAAGTTTTTTCTCCTTGCTTATTAGTCTACTACTGTTGCTGTCACATTATTCTTATCTGCATCATATTCTAATCTGACTTTAGTATCATTTAAATTTTTAGAAGAGTCTGTTGGATCAGTGAGTAGTCCTGAATCATTTCCAATTAAATATCCAGCTTCAATTAAGTCATCAACACTTATATAAGTTGTATCAGTCTCTTCGAAAATAGTCGTATTTGCTAAGGCATAATCTTCAGCCTGAACTTCAATTAAATATTTTACTTCATTCACTGCACCTGTTTTATCTATAGCAAAAGCTGTAGATGTTTTATTAATTGTTATAAAAGCAACTATTCCTAATAACATAATTACAATCAAAATTTCTATTTTTGAGTATCCTAACTTATCCATTCTTTTTACCACCTTGATAAGTATATCATAATAGTGCGTTTTTTTAAAGAGAACTTTCTTAGGTTTTCTTTATTTTTTACTTTTTTCTTTAAACTTTACATTTATTTTGTAAACTCTTTAATTATCTTATATTTTTCTATTAACATTTCTAGACTAAATGTAGCATTTGCAGGACTTGTACTTGGAAGTGTAATTGTAAGAATAGAAATATCTTTCATATATTTTTTATATAATTTGGAAGCAGTCTCACCATTTAAGAAAATCACTTTTATTTGGGATACTTTTAAAATTTCGGATAAATCATTAGGAACTACTTCTTTTATAGAAGCATCACTTGATCCTTTAATTTCACATGATGCACAAACATCAAATAAAGCTAAATGATGGCGAGTTAAAAAATCTTTTTTATCAAGAATCTCTTCGTCAAAAATACTTGATAAAACTTTCCAAAAGCGATTTCTTTTATGGGCATAATAAAAGCCTTCTTCTCTTGATGCTACACTAGGAAAAGATCCTAATATTAAAATTTCTGAATCCTCATTGTAAAACGGAGCTATAGTATGTTTTTCCATAATCTTAAAAAGATAAGTTTATTTCTTATCTTTCATAACCTCCATTAGCGTTGTGCCAAATGTGGCAATATCTTGTAAATTCGCAGGAATGATTAGTTTAGTTGATTGCCCATCAGCTACTTTTCCTAAAGCTTCATAGCTTTTCAATGTTAATACAGCTCCATCTGCTTTAGCATTTTTTAATAGTTCAATTCCCTTAGCCTCAGCTTCCTTAATTTTAATTAATGCTTCAGCTTTACCTTCAGCAATACGAATGGCACTTTCAGCCTCAGCCTCAGCACGCAGGATAGCACTCTCCTTTTCTCCCTCAGCAATTAATATACTAGATTTTTTCTCTCCTTCAGCTTGAAGAATCTTTTCTCTTCGCTCTCTTTCAGCTCGCATTTGTTTTTCCATTGCATCTTGAATATCTCTTGGTGGTAAGATATTTTTTACTTCAACACGATTTACTTTGATTCCCCATGGATCTGTTGCTTCATCTAGTATTGCACGCATTTTACTATTGATAATATCTCTACTTGTTAAAGTCTGATCAAGCTCTAACTCACCAATAATATTTCTAAGAGTTGTTGCTGTTAAATTTTCGATTGCACTTACTGGTGCATCTACTCCATAGGTGTATAATTTAGGATCAGTTATTTGAAAGTATACTACTGTGTCAATTTGCATAGTTACATTATCTTTTGTTATTACTGGTTGAGGAGCAAAATCTTTTACTGTTTCCTTTAAACTAACCGTTTTAGATATACGATCTACAAAAGGAATTTTTATGTGTAATCCATTTTGCCATGTTGTATAATAACTGCCTAATCTTTCTATTACATAAGCTTTTGATTGAGGAACTATCTTAATATTTGGTATTACTAGAATTACAATTAATATTAAAATAGCAATTAAAACTTCTATCATTTTTCTTCTTCCTTTCTAACAATTAATTTTACACCATCAATATCTTCGATGATGACCTCTTCGCCAACTTTTATCTTTTCATTACTAATGGCACTCCATTTTTTTCCATCTACTTTGACTTCACCAATTTTAAATTTGGTAATTTCCTCTGTAACTATCCCTTCCATACCAATAACTCGATCTAAATTAGTTGATACTTTTTTTCTTGATAGTTTTTTTACTAAATATGGTCTTGTTAAAAGCATTAATATTAATCCTAAACAGACAAATATGCTAAATTGAATGTAAAAAGAATCTACTATAAAGGATATAAATAAACTTACAATACCACTTATGATAAACCATATACTGACTAAGTTAATTGTTACTATTTCTAGTACTACCAAAAGAATAATTATGATTAACCATGTTATCCACATACACTTCACCTACCTACTTAAATTATACGTGATTACTCCTAAAAATACAATAGATTTGTTGCTTTTCTTTGGCTTTTTTAATATAATATTTTTCAAAAGGAAGATGGTCTATGTTTAAGAAAAAATATGCTATTCCTGTTAGTGCTGATGCTTATATTAATTTATATTCAGCATGTAATATTGGCTGTCCTTTTTGTAAGTTTCATCAAAATGTTAAAGAGATAGTCCCTATAAGAATTCAATTAGAGAAATATTATAATCAAACTGTTTTAATTTGTTATTCTGTAGATCCCTATCCTATTTATTATCAGAAAGAATTAGTTCCTTATGTTTTAAAGACATTGCATAAGCAAAACTGTAAAGTTGTTTTTTTAACTAGAAGAGTGTTGCCTCTATATCAAGATCTAGCATTGTTTCAAGCACAAGACTATGTTGGTGTTTCTATTAGTGAAAATAATCCTTTTAATAGTAATTTAGCTGATATAAAAAAAGTATTTAGTTTGGCTAAAGAAAAAGGTGTTTCTACTTGGATTTCTTTAGAACCTGTTGAAAGTTTTTCATTTGTAGAACATATTATTAATTATTTTAATGGGTTAGTTGATTTTATTCGTATTGGTAAAAATGATGTCTATCTTAACCAAAATTGGATAGAGTTAAAAGAAAAGATTGATGCTTTAAATTTGGATTATGTTTTTGTGAAAGAATAATTACTTTGTGTTTTCTTCACATTCTTTTATATTACTTGCCATTTCTTCTTCATCTCCAACTAAGTTTTCTAACGTATCATAAATCTTTTTTGGCAAAGGAAGTCCCATTGTACACCAATTTTTTAAAATAACTAATCCTTCATGAGCAATAAAAAAGTAAATTACTATGATTCTTATCGCTTCACTATCTCCCATAATTTGATCAAGAAACGAAGATAGAGAAATAATCACTAAATAGCCAATATCACGGATAATTCCTTTTAATCCAACTAATTTAGTCCACTTGTGACAATAGATTACTCTACACCATCTTGTTAAATAAACATATATCATAATAATAAATAAAACAATTAGAGGAGTATCTATACCTCCTAATAAGTAAGATAAAATATTCATGTATTTCCCTCCTACTTATTATATGAATTAATAATAGATCAAGAGTTGGCAAATAACTAGATATTTTTAATGTTTTGATAAAAAAATAATTACCAGTTTTCTATTACATACAGTATTTCTTTTTGTTCTTTATTTATTGCTATGACAAAATAATTACCATGATTACAGTATCCCTCATCACTACAATGGCTATTAATTAAATAAATCGTAAATTCTTTATCTAATCTATCATATGGGGTATGAGTTAAATTAATATCTATGTCTTGATATTTTACTGTGCTTATTTCTTCTAACTTTTCTTCTTGATCTTTTATAAACTCTGAATTACTTTTAAAATACAAACTAAAAGTTTCTCCTTTTTGAAGAAAAGCAGGACTGTAATAGAACATTACATTTTCTTTTTCCTCTGGGAGTGTACTTGGTAAATATTCTTTAAGTTCTGAACTAGCATCTTTAAATAATATTTTATAATTTCTTATATCAGTTGTCCCTTCTAAAGATAAATGAAGAACATACATAAGCATAATAAATAGCATATAAAACCATAATGTTAAATATCCTAAAATGGTGATTATTTTGGTAAACTTTTGGGATATTATTTTTTTGAAAGATAATATTAGTAAAATAATAAATAACAAAAGAGGAAGAAAATAATAAAATAAATATTTTAGATAAACTGTTATTTCTTCCAAAAACATATTGCTTAATCCATATAGGAAAAAAAGCAAACTAATTAACGTTAATACTAATAGCGATTTATTATTTTTAAAGTTATAATGAATAAAATCTTTTACTTCTTTCATAAATATCTCCTTCAAATATTAGTATTTATCTAAAATTTTACTATAATAATCATATAAATCAATATCATGTTAATATATGGTTTATTAAAACACATTTTACCTCCATGCTATTTTTTAAAGTTATAATCGTACTCTTCTATTAAAAGACTGTGTCGCTCTTTATTATATACCATGGAATAGATATGATATGTTCCGTTTTCCTGAGGTAATGTATTATATTCTTCTAGTTCAGTTATATAAACTGAATAATAACAAGTTTCTTCATTTTGGCATATCATAAATGGTGATATAAAAATTTCTAAATTAGAGCTAATGTCTTTTTTTGTTATCCAAGTATTTGATGTTTCTAGGTTATCTTCTAAGGTTTTATATTCAGAAAAATATACTTCATGATCTGTGCGATTATTCCACTCAGTTATAGAATATATTCCCTCACTTGGTAATGATAAATTTATAATATCTTCTAATTTAAATATATCTTCATAATTTTCATTAGGAAATATAAAAGTATAAGCTCCAAATACAAGTAAAAGGAAAGCAATAATAAATCCAGCAATTATATTCTTTTTACATTTTATTCCTCTTTTTTTATATTTAATTCCTAAAATAATGGATAGAATTGGAATAGGTAACCATAACCACATAGTCCATAAATATTCGGTATTTATAGAGATTATTGATATAATATTTTCAGCAAAAATAAAACTTAGTATTGTTAGAATAAATAAGAAAATCATACCATTTTTAATATTTTGTTCTTTTCTTATACTTGCTAATAATTTTTGCTTATTTAATTTATTTTTTACTGTTTCTATATTATATCTTTCTGAGTCAAAGCTGATATTTACTATTTCTTCACTAAATATAAAATTGATAGAATACCATATATCATTATCTTTTACCATTTCTTTATTAACTTCTTTATAATTCTTTTTTAAAGATAGGAAACTAAAATTGCAATTAAAACTTAATGCTTTTTTTATTATATCATTTATGTTTTTTTCATTTAATTTGATATAAAAATTATTTTTATATGAAAATATCATATTTACATTAAATTCTTCAACTTCTTCTTTAGTTATTCCTTTAATTATTAGCCATACATTTTCAAAAGAAAAAAAGCTAATTATATCTTTAATTGTCTCAAAATCTGTTTTTTGTTTCTGAATATGATAACTTAATACTTCAGTTTTCATGATTGTTTCTCCTTAGTTATAGTATATCATGATTATTTGTTTATTTAAATATATAAAAAGAACTAGTGTAAATTAATTAAATGGATCTTTATCTTCTCCTCCTACATAGGTTAGAGAGTCTTCTATTTCCTCTTCATCAGCAAATTTTATTTTACTAAAGTCTATCTTTTCTAGTTTTTTGTGAAATTCAATTAAATCTAACATTTCTCTTTTACGACTTTCAGCAGCTTCTTTACTAAACATTTTACTTTTTTCTAAATTAAATAACTCATAACAATTAATTATTTCCTTTTCTATATTTTCCCACTTAAACATTCCTTTATAACCATAGTCTGAAAAAGGAATATATTCATATTTAGGCAAATCTAAAACCACATTACCAATATAAATTAAATCTTTAGGTATGTTTTTATTTAAGGGAAAGATTTCACTTATGCAACTATATAAGTAACCATATTCATCTGGATATACTTTAATTTTATCTCTTTTTTTCTTATGATCTTTAAATGATACATTAGCTCCAGGGAGTGGCATGTATTTCATTAGTTCATGTTGAACTTGTGTAATAATATATTCTAAATTATTAACTTCTTCTAATTTCGGTATACTCTTATCTTTTGATAATTTAAACCTGAACATTCCTTTATTAATATGTTTCGGATAGCCTTCATAACTACATTTTATAATAATTATATATTTTCCATAATATTTGCTATCTTTATCTTTGATTTTTAAGGCATATATGTCATTATCTTTAAACTTTACCATAAACTTCCTCCAATACTCGCCTATAGTATATCATATCATTTTTGTTTTGTTCAAATATACAAAAAGAACTAGTGTAAATTAATTACATTAGTTCTGATTAATTTATTCAAATGGATCTTTATCTTCTCCTCCTACATAGGTTAAAGAATTTTTTCTTTTGATCCCTTTTTCTTCATTAAGAGTAATTATTTTGTCATAGTTTAATAAAACTTCCATATGTATTGCAGCTTGTTCATGGACTTTTTTACAATGTGCAGGATCATAAATTAAGTATCCTTTTTGATTTAAGCCTTCATAATAACTTAATAAGTTTTCAATTACATCTCTATATAAAATCAAATCAACTGCTTCTTTAACAAAAGGATAATATTCTTCTTTAGGAGTTGATAACTCATAATTGCCTAAATAAATTAAATTATTATAATCATCTTTTTTCGATAGGCTTAATTGGAATACATATTGATATAAATAATTATATTCATCGGGATAAAATTTAGTTTTGCTACGTTCTTTTATAAGAATATCGTCTAGAGCTTTCTCTGATAAAGGAAGAAATCTTTCTTCATATGTAATACATTTAATTTTAATATATTCTAGTTCTTCTAATTCTTCATAAGTTTCAGGTATAGTTTTATTTTTAGTTAACTTAGCTCTAAATAACATATTACTATCTTGCCATTCGGAGTTAAAATGTTTAATTAAAATTATATATTGTCCTTTATATGGACTTTCATTTTCTATTTTTAGTGCAAATACATCATTTTGCTCACTTTCTTTTAGTAACTTTTTCACCATTTACATCCTCCTACATATGTTTCATCTTGTAGCAAAGAATAACCATTTGATTATTTTTATAACTACTACGATTAAGCGTTGAGCATTTTAATATTAAGGTTGCTTCTACTTTTCTAGTCTCTGAATAGATGTTATTCTTAGTTAATTTATTTAAATGGATCTTCGTCTTCTCCTCCTACATAGGTTAGAGAGTCTTCTATTATTTCTTCATCATTTAAATGGATTTTGTTATAATCTAGAGTTTCTAGTCTTTTTTCAAGCTTTATTAAATCTATTACTTCATTTTTGGCATTTGTTGCTGCTTCTTTACAAAATATTTTGCTCTGTTTTAAATTATAAGATTTATAATCATTTATTAATTCTTTTTCTATATTTTTCCATCCTGAGTATTCACGTATATATCCGTATTCACATACTGGAATATATTCATGATAAGGTAATTCTAAAACCATGTTTCCAATATAAATTAAGTTTTTGGGAATATTTTTACTTACCCAATAAATTTTAGTAATGAAACTATATAAATAGCCATATTCATCTGGGTACACTTGAAGTTTATCTCTTTCCTTTTTTAATTCTTTAAATTTTTTACAACCATCAAATGGTAAATATTTTTTTAATTCATGTTGTGCAAAGGTTATAATATATTCTAATGAATTAATTTCGTTTAATTGGGGTAAAGTTTTATTTTTAGATATTTTAAATCGAAAAAGTTGTTTATTAGTACTTTCTTCCCATTCAGAATTACTACATTTTATTAATATTATATATCTTCCGTTATACTCGCTAGTTTCGTCTTCTATTTTTAGTGCAAATATATCATTTTCTTTAAACTTTACCATAAACTTCCTCCAACACTCGCCTATAGTATATCATATTAATTCCTGTTTGTTCAAATATATGAAAAGAACTAGTGTAAATTAATTACATTAGTTCTTCCATATTTATTTAAATGGATCTTTATCTTCTCCTCCTACATAGGTTAGAGAGTCTTCTATTTCCTCTTCATCAGCAAATTTTATTTTACTAAAGTCTATCTTTTCTAGTTTTTTGTGAAATTCAATTAAATCTAACATTTCTCTTTTACGACTTTCAGCAGCTTCTTTACTAAACATTTTACTTTTTTCTAAATTAAATAACTCATAACAATTAATTATTTCCTTTTCTATATTTTCCCACTTAAACATTCCTTTATAACCATAGTCTGAAAAAGGAATATATTCATATTTAGGCAAATCTAAAACCACATTACCAATATAAATTAAATCTTTAGGTATGTTTTTATTTAAGGGAAAGATTTCACTTATGCAACTATATAAGTAACCATATTCATCTGGATATACTTTAATTTTATCTCTTTTTTTCTTATGATCTTTAAATGATACATTAGCTCCAGGGAGTGGCATGTATTTCATTAGTTCATGTTGAACTTGTGTAATAATATATTCTAAATTATTAACTTCTTCTAATTTCGGTATACTCTTATCTTTTGATAATTTAAACCTGAACATTCCTTTATTAATATGTTTCGGATAGCCTTCATAACTACATTTTATAATAATTATATATTTTCCATAATATTTGCTATCTTTATCTTTGATTTTTAAGGCATATATGTCATTATCTTTAAATCTTACCATAAACTTCCTCCCAAAAAATGTTAATCTACTTCATTGTCTTTTGCTAATCTTTAATATTTCTAATACTTCTTTTTTCATTCTTTTTAGTTCAATCATTTCAAATCCTTTTATCTCTGTTGCTATATATATTTTCTTTCCGCCAAAAGAAATCCCTACTGGTAAACTAAAATATCTTCTATCTTGTTCTAATCCTTTTACAAATTCACTAAAATATGAAGTTAATCTATCTACACTTATGATGTATGTTACATATAAACTTCGATATATCCTATTTTGCATTTCTTTTAAATCTTTTTCCATAATAGGAACCATTTTATTATCATATAAATCATTATATATATCTTCTGTAAATTCTTCTGTTTTAAAATCAATGATATAGTGTTTATTCTTTTTTACTATTTTCTTATATATTCTTAAATTTTCTTCACCATAAACTTCTTGATAGTTATTTAATAATAATCTTTTATTTAAATAATTACTAAAATCTATATAATTATCTTGTTTTAATGAGTATTTATCTGGTTTGGGTGGTTTAATGTTACTAAACATGAACATGAGTATTCCTGGTATTGATAGGGCCAAAAAAGCTAACATCGATATATGGGATACTATATTATTTTCTGCCATTTCAATGCTATTATTTTTAATTCTTACATAAAAGTAGGAAGCAATCCCAACTAAAGCACATATGCAACTTAAACTTATTGATATTTTTATAAATATTATTTTTTTACTATCACTATTTTTACATTTATTTAAAATTAATGAAATCGGAAAATATATAATAATTGATAAAACTATAAGCATTATAATAAACCAATTTTCATATATAATATCCATATTATCACCGTTTACAATATATCATAAATTTATTCTATTGTAAAATGTTTTAATTAACTTTAAGAAAATAATTTTTTAAAGAATGATTTTACCTTTTTCTTACATTGTTATATGCTAATTCTGATAAATTATTAATAGAATATATATCATATTATTTCCTGTTTGTTCAAATATATGAAAAGAACTAGTGTAAATTAATTACATTAGTTCTTAAAATGTTAACTGTGATATTCTAAATAAACTAATT
>CALVQN010000032.1 GCA_944358135.1 uncultured Bacilli bacterium | reverse complement strand
TAACAATTAGGTACAATACAGTTATAACTAATTTTTTCGCATGCTCAAAAATTGTCATAACTTTCTAAACATTATAACATGTATACCTTAAGATGTAAATTAATGAGAGGAAAACTCATCAATTTATGATAAATATTTTTTTCTTTTTTAAGAAAAAATAAGAAATCATGTTTGAGTTCGAGCAGATTATATCAAGAGTCTTTGGATTTATGTAATATATCAAAATGAAAAATATTCAAGACTTTTTTACAGTATAAAAAGTAAAAATAAGATAGACTGTAAAAGCAACACCTATAGCTATATAATATTTCTTTTATCATTATGTTTTTCATTTAAATTTTAATTTACACTTCATAATACTTTACTAAGTTTAACAGGTATTCTTCTAGCACTTCTAACACTCTTTAAACCAAACTGTTTTAACTTTTCTAAAGGAAATTCCTTCTGATTATACTCTTTTATTAATTTAAGCTTCATATCCTTTGAATCTTGAGAAGGAATATCTGCTTCGACTACCTCACATTGATACATAATTGCTTGATAAGGAACAGTTAAATAAATATAAACTAAATCTCCAACAGAAACGTTTACATCTTGATGCCAAGTAACTAAATCAGTTTGTTTAAATAAAGAAATAATATCAAAATATTTAGGATTAGCTGGAATTACCCAAGAATTTATGATATCAGCAAGATCATAACTAATATCCACCATCTTCGTAATTTCCTCATCACTTAAAGTATCATCTAAAATAATAGAAACCCAATTTTTCTTACTCATGTGATATGCTGGATATACTCCTGTTTGTTCTATATATTTATCTAAATAATGATCTAATTTAACATTTAATATTTCTATTTCTCCTGATAAATTGTGAATAACCTTACTTTTATCCACATTTAGTATAGCCGCAAACCATTTTTCACTTTTTTTATTTCGAAACACACCATAATGAGGAAACTTATCCCATAAAAACTCTGGAGTAACCTGATATTTATCCTGAATTAAATGAGCAATACGATTAGATTGTTCATAAATAAAGTCTTGAGTAATTAAAACATGTTTACAAATATCTTCTAAAATCAAAATATATTCTTCCCTTACCTGATGAGCAAAACCCGTTAAATCTTCTATTCTAAAATTTGTATACTCTTCATTCATACGTATATCAATTACTTTACCAGATACACTACCCTGATTATTCACAACAATATCTGCTCTAAAATTTTTCATAAATTCTTTACTATAACAATAAATATTATTTTCTTTAACAAATCCATAATTAAGCAATTTTTTAAAATCTATTTTTCCTCTTTTAAACACTTCAAATTCCAAATTCATGTAATCACTTCCCTTATCATTTTATCAAATACAAAAACAAAAATCTATAACTGCACACAATTATAGATTCCTTTTTATTCCAGAAATAAACTGACCACAATCTTCCTTGATTAATAAAGCTTTATCCTGCATCTCAAAAGCTAAATCTGTATAGCGATCATTTACCCGTATTAAATCTTTTTTACCATTTCTTTAAAAGAAAAGCGAATAATACCTAGTGTATTAAATCCAACTCAAGTTCTAATAAAACCAACTTCTATTGTGTTCTAATTCATGTCAATAATTAACTTGAACAAAACTTTCTATTTTAATAGCATGCACCTTTAGATAAATATAAAAAAGAATGTAAATAACTTTTACACTCTAAGATTCTTTCTAGCTTTTACAATTAAATAAATAGCTAAACCCGAATTAATCAAACAGACAAAAAATCCTACCCAACCAGTCATCGTCGATTTTAAAGCTAAATCATGATCACCGAATTCATTAATCATCGCTACTTCCAAAGAAACAATAGAGATTAAAGCTACGACTACTTTAATCGCTTTACTAGCAAGAATAATGGGACTTTTACTATTTCGATATTTAACCAAATTAATAAACGCTGAAATAATTAAATAAAAATCATATAAAGCAACAACATAAATAACTAATCCCGAATAGCGAATAAATTGATTATTATGTAAAATAATAATACCCACTAGAACAATATTTAATAAGAGCAATATAATTCCACAATTCCTCTATAACAAAGGAGAAACGGTATAAACTAAAGCCCGAATAAACCGATTAGGAAGCGAATTTTTAATTGGATGTTCATTGATAAAAATAGATTTCTCAATAGTACTCAAAATATCCTTCTTAATAAATTTTAATACTAGATGATGATAAAAATAAATACCATTTTCAAAATGATGAACCAAACTACGATAATCTAAATTCATAGAACCAACTATAGCAATCTCATCATCACATAAATAAGTTTTAGCATGAATAAAACCAGGTTCATATTCGTATATTTTAACTCCCGCATCAATTAATTCTTTATAATAGCTTCTTGTCATAAGAAAAATTAATTTCTTATCAGGAATATGAGGAACAATAATTCGAACATCAATTCCTCTTAAAGCAGCATTTTTAATTGATTCAGCTAACTCATTATCAATAATCAAATAAGGAGAGGTCATATAAACAAAATGTTTTGCTTGATTAAGCATTGTCATAATCATAGTTTTACTTGTGCGATGTTGGTAAATTGGCTCTGGCCCATCCCCAAAAGGAATAACATATCCATCATTTTTATAAGAAGTTATCCTTTGATAATAAGGAACAAAATCACAAACTTCCCCTTTAACATTCATTTCATAATCAAACAGAAATAAATGAGTAAGTTCATTTACTGCTTCTCCTTCTATACGTATTCCTCCATCTTTCCAATGACCATACTTCTCTATTTCATTAATATATTCATCCGCTAAATTAATCCCACCACAAAAACCAATTTTTCCATCAATGACCATAATTTTTCTATGACTTCGATTATTAAATTCATTATTCGCTTGTCCTTTTAATTTTGAAAAAGGAACACATTTTATCCCCATTTGACTCAAAGTCTGATAATAATCCCCAGGAAGCACCATCATACAACCAATATCATCATAAATAACTCGAACCTCTACTCCCAAGGATACTTTTTCTTTTAATATTTCCAAAACAGAATTCCAAAACTTACCTTCCTCTAAGATAAAATACTCTAAAAAAATAAACTTTTGTGCCTTTTTTAAATCCTCTAGCATAGCATGATACATCTCTTCTCCTAAAGCATAATAAGTAGCACCTATATTTTGATAAACATGTGTAGAAGCAAGATTACATAATAATTTAGCATTTAAACAAACTGCTTTATCTAGCTGATTTAATTCTTGAAAAATTGATTCATCATCTTTATTTATTTTCATTTCTCTAATCTGATTCACTCTCTTAACATACTTTTTAGAAAGCTTACGATTATAAAACATAAAATAAATCATAAAACCACCAACGGGAACAACAAGAACTAAAATAAGCCAAGGAATCTTATAATCTGGATTATCTCGTGAATTAATAATAGATAAAACACAAAAAATCTCGGTTAAATAAAGAGCAATATAAAAATAAGGAATCCATATTGTACACAAAATAGTAAGTAAAATAACCAAAGAAGTTTCTATCAAAATAAGCAAAATAGCCAAAATAAAGCGAACAGGAATATAATTCACTTCTTTTTCTACAACACAATTATTTTCATCAATAACATGAATAACCTTTTTCATAAATCTCCTCCTACAACAAAATTAGAAAGAAATAATCTTTCTAATTTAAATTTACTAATTATTCTTATTTGCTTTTAAATAAGAATAAATTGGATAATTTAAAACACATACAAGTAGACCTATTACACCAAGAGTGATACCCACTAGCATATCACTACTACTTGCACCATCAATCATAACTCTACTCATACCAAATCCCATAACTAAGGCACCTATTACACCAATTACCCAAGTTAGAACAATTCCAAAGTTTATAGGAGCATGTTCTTTTTTAGGATGACTTTTTCGGTAAACTGGTATAATGCAAAGTAGGATAATAAAACCAATAATTGCTACTACTACACCAACATTAAATAAACTCCACTCTGGAATTAAACACATACACATCCCAACAGCAAAAACAAGTCCAATAATGTATCTTTCTTCAAAATTACCACCTATCTATTTATTAAATTTTTCTTCATGTTCTTGCTCTCTAATCTTTTCTTCTCCTTTTAATCTTTTTTTAGCTTCTTCAACGGATTCACCATCTTTGGTTAAATAGCGATCAACAAACTTATCTTCAATTTTAGTATAACCATTTACCACAGAATTACTCATCTTATCAAAACCGCGAACAACACCATCACTCATCTTTTTAAAACCAGTAGTAACTGTATCTGCAATTTTTTCATTTGCTGCTACTAATTTAGACTTAGCCATGTTTTACACCTCCTTTTGTATTAACTGCTCTTGCTTCATCAATACAATTTAAGTATAATATTTACAGAAATAATAAACAATCATCAATTTATCAACATTTGTTGGAATAATGGAGGAATACATGAATACACCTAATAATAAAAGAAGAAAAGAATCTCAAAAAAAATAGAAAGAATATTTGTAGAACTAATTCAAGAAAAAGAATTAAATGAAATATCAGTAACAGATATATGTAAAAAAGCACACTTAAATAGGTCAACTTTTTACGCCAACTATTTAGATGTCTATGATCTAGCTGATAAAATAAAAGAAAGATTAGAAAAAGATGTTAGTGATTTATATCTAGATGAAAGATTAAACCAATATAATTCTAATGATTTTTCAAAAATATTTTATTTAGTAAAAGAAAACCCACTATTTTTTAAAACTTATTTTAAACTAGAATTTGATTCCACAGATACTTTTAAACAAGATTATAAATATGATAAAAATCAAGCTAAAGAATTTTATAATGATGAATATATTGATTATCATATTGAATTCTTTAAAGCTGGATTTAATGCTATATTAAAAAAATGGCTAAATAATGGTTGTATTGAACCTGTAGAAGACATGTGCAAAATATTATCATCTGAATACAGCAAAAAATAATGGATTAATTCAAACCCATTATTTATTTTTAGGTATATACTGTTCTACTCGCATATGAAGACCATATTTATCTCTCAATTTAGCAATATCACGCATCATTTCTGTTTTATGATGCCTATCCAAAGCCTCTTCATTTTCCCAACAATCAATTAACAAAACAGTTTCTTCATCATCTAAAGGCAAGAAATATTCATATTTCAAATTTCCTTCTTCATTTCTAATTTTATCAACAAGACCACTAGATATCATTTCATTAGCAAACTTTCTAGCACTACCATTCTTACCAGTATAATAAATATTAATCGTTAAACTCATTATAATTTCTCCTAACAAATATTTTATCCAATTTTCATTATTACTCAATAGTAAATTCTATCCCTATATAAAAATTTTCCGATAAATCATTTTCAAATGAAACACTTTTTAAAAATCGGTATTCTCCCAGTTCTAATACACCATAACTATGATCCCAAACAATGTCTAATTCTATTGAGCGATGATTATCCAACTTTAAAAGAATAGGATGAACACTCATTGGTCCAACATTTATTTCATACCAAGAATCATCTTGTTTTATTTCTAAATCATACCCTTCACCATAATAAAGCGTCCTACCACTATTATTTTCCATAATAAAAGTAGCACCCTTACTTGTTAAGTTCCTTCCTTTATAGATACCAAAATATCATGATCACTAATTTCTATATTGGATACACCACCAATAGTAGATCCACAACCTGTTAAACCAAATAAAATAAACCCACAACATAAAATACTCAAAATCATTTTTTTCATAATTAAATATCCATTCCTACAATATGATTTCTTTTTTAATTAAAATTTATTAAAATCACTTTACAAAATTTTATGACAACTTAAGCCTATTAAGCAATTATAATACCACTATTACTAAATACAAAATCATGGCAATAACTAAAGTACAAATACGTGATCTAGCCAAATTACGAACATTAACATTTTCTTCCTTACTAAAAGCAAACATAAAAATTAAATCCAACCAATTATAGGTATAATAAAAATAATATCATATCCTAAATAACCCCACATAGAAATTAGTTTATATTTCTCTGAAAGATTATCTTCATTAAGCGAATAATTAACACTATTCTTTTCTGTTCCACAATTATAACAAAACTTAGAACCTTTCCTTAATTTTTCACCACAATTTTCACAATACATACTCATAACCTCATTTATTCATATAATCTAATAACTTGATACTGATAATTATCTTCATTATCAATATACCCTACATCAATTCCCTTACCATTATTTACAGTAGTACCATTTGATGCTGAATTTTTAGCTTCAGTCATTAGTTCATTTACCTCTTCCGTTGTAATGTCTGAATTATTAGCTTTAATCAAATATTCCATATATTCATTAACATTAGATTCATACTCACTATTTTTCTCAACATATAAAACCATATAATCAACAATATCACTACTTAAGTTACCAGTATATTCTACAGGATAAACAATCAAATATATTCCCGTGATTAAACCATACCAATAAGCATCTTCATGTGTAGTCATATATTCTTCAGATGCAGGATTTAAAGAACTATTATCAACAACCTGTGTATTAAATTTTGCAACTAACATCTCTGCAGTCTCCTCTTCAACAGCCCCAACTTCTTGTACTGGAGTTTGTGGTTGTTCTTCTTCCTTTACTTCATTACCACAACCAGTTACCACGAACATCATAACTCCAATAACTAAACATAATAATGTTTTTTTCATAAATTCCTCCAACTCATACTAATTTATTGTCTAAATTATAACATAAATATCCAGCAAATCATATCACATTTTATCAAAAATATAATTTAATTATTCAGATTAAAAAAAGTAGCACAATTTTCTCGTCCTACTTTTTTCATTTATCATTTACAAAAATTATCGATATTATCTCTATCATACTTTTGATTTTTAATTACAGTAAATGTTTCATTATCTTGATCTACATTGCACCTTACCACATCATAAAAAAGTGTATCATAATAAACAACATTTTCACCTGTAACCTTTACTAATGAAAATCTCGGTGCTTGATGAATATTAATAACACCTATATAATCTATTGTAATTAATACCAAAACAAACACTAAAAAATAACTAAAATTACCAATTAATCTTTTAGGATATGTTAATCGTTTAGTAAATCTACTAATTCCAATTAAAGAAATTATGGCACCAAATACTGAATATATAGAACCCCAGCTACTTTCACTAGGAAATATTGCTACAGCTGTAATTGCAATTATTACTCCAAATATGATTAATATAAGCCCAATATAATTATTTCTATTTTCAATTTTTTTATTAGTATAATCTATTGTATTGATGATATTTTCTTCTAATCTTTCTTGATATTCTTTTTCTGCTACTTTCTCACCACTCAAAAAATCATTTAAAGAAATATCTAGTTCTTTACACAAAGGCTTAAAAAGTGACAAATCAGGCATATTTCTCCCATTTTCCCAATTTCCAATGGTTCTATCAGATACTCCTAATTTTTCAGCTAATTCTTGTTGAGTTATGTTTTTCTGCTTCCTACAGCTAGCAATAAACTTTCCGATTTTTTCTTGATTCATATAATTGCTCCTTTCACATTAACATTTTATAGTAAAAAAGTCATTTATTACAGGAAACATATCAAGGGTAGTATATTTATTCAATATACAGTTACTTCCATCTGTCAAAATGTAATTGTTTCTCAATATTAAGATAAAGTTATCCTAATTCTTTCTTCATAACCAATGCCAATAAACACAGGCATCATGTAAATTGCTGGTACTTTTAATTTTTCTTTCACAATATCATGTTCTTCTCCTAAAGGTATTCTCATAAAACGAGTTAGTCCCTCAGCAGTAACCGCTAAAAATATATTTTTAATAACACACCAAATCGTTGCAAATGAGTTTAATACCGAAAAACTTCCTCCCGTTACCCCCTTCAGCAATGATTATATAAGAAGTATTTTTAACATTGCAAACTGTCTTGGCACTGCATAAGCGTACATTTTTGACTAAGTGTCACTTCATATGATCTCGGCATATTTAAATACTTTCCAACATCAAATTTATCTACTACTCTTTTTACATATAGAAAAGCATATTCTTTTTCTTCATATATTCATAAAATAATAAAACTTCAATTACGATTATGATTCCAGGTAGGAGCTTTTTCAGCAGCATCTCTTGTTGTTCTTCTTTTATTAATTACATCATAAATTTTCATTTTAAATTCTCCTATGAAATATTGTTATTATATCTATACATAACAGTACCATTATATCAACTACTCATATTTTATTTTCTCAATTTCAATTAATGTCTTTCTTAATTTCATAATTTCATACATCCAAATAACTATCTCATCACTAAGTTCACTTTCAGTTCCAATTGAGCCATCATATAAATAATCTTCTTTTATCTTATCCATTCTATTATAAACATTTAATAATTCATCAGATTTTACAAAACCTAAATTTCTTTTTGTTTGAAATTCTGCTCCCCATCTAACTACTATCTTAAACAAGTCAAGAAGTTCATTACGAATATCTTTATAAGCCTCTAATTCAATCATTATTGCAAGAGGACCAATAAGTCTTGCAAATACAGTCTCCAATTCACATTCAATAGAATATATTTCTTTTTCAGACACCTTTCATCATCCAATTCTTAATTATTTAACTTATACTCATTACCAGCAAAATTTTATCAAAGAGATAAAAATATTTCAACTACATTAGATAAAATTATTTAATAAAAAATTAATCAAATAACAAAAATGGAGCCTTTCGGCTCCTTCTGAGGGTTTAAGCTATTTTTATTCGTTTTTGTATGATTTTCCCCTTTTTTAATAGAAAACAATTAAAAACATTTTATAAAATTTCAAAATTTTGCTACCATATGCTACCTAAAAAGTTTATAACAATTTAAGCAAACAATTTTAATAATGCAATTATTAAATATATAATTCCACCAACAATTAAAACGCACACACGAGATCTAGCCAAATTACGAACATTAACATTTTCTTCACTGCAAAATGCAAACACAAAAATTAATATCCAACCAATTATAGGCATCATTAAAACTTTAGGCTTTATCCACTCACCATTTTCCTTCACATCCACTCCAAAACTACTTCCATAAATATAATCCTTTTACTATTAGTATCATAAATAACAACCATTGCACCCTTCTTTAACTGTAGTTGATTCAATATTTCCATCAACACTATTACAAAAATTGCAATCAGATAAAAATAAAATTATGCCACCAAACAATACAATAAATTAAAATAGATAGCAAATGCTATTTATTTTAATTTATAACCTAATTTCTCTAATTCTAATAAAGCAATCAAAGATAAGTCAGTCTTATTCAATTTTTTAATTGAATAAAATTCAGCTCCTAATGAATCATCATTTACTTCATCAATATTTAATGAAGATTGTATATTATTTTCAAACTCTAAAACTTCATAGAAAATTCCCACATGATGACCATCAATTAACAAATTATTAAATTCCCATTCAAAATCTACTGAATCTGCATCTAATAATTTAAATTTCTTAACCACAATACCGACTTCTTCCAACAATTCTCTTTTTAAAGTATTTTCTGGTTTTTCGTGAAACTCAATAGTTCCCCCTGGCAAATCTAATTTGCCATCATAAGGCCCACCATTTTTTTTAATTAAAAGAATTTTGTCATCCTTGATTATAATTCCATAAGCACCATATTGGCGAAATTCTTTTTTTTCTAATTTTTTTCCCATATTATCACCCTTCTTAAAAATTATATCAAAAAAAACTGTATTTTTAAATTAGAAATTATTTTTTTAAAATATATTGATATACATCTAAATCATTTTTATGATAGCCTTCCCAATTAAATTCAAATTCATCTTCACTACAATAGTTACAAAATGGAATAGGCTTGCTTAATTGTTCTATTGCCAACCAGCCATCAGTAATATTCTTTATTTCTACGTAATCTTCTGCACTTAAAACAAAATTAGTACCCATTTTTCTATTTAAAACATCTATTAATAAAGGATAATAACATTTCGATATTTTACCATCTCTTAAAAAACGGCAAAATCTTCCTAAGCATTTCCTACTCGATTCAAAGGCATTATTATTTTGACTTGCAGTTAATCTAGTCGAAAAAGACTCTATCGATTTTTTCGATGCCATATAATCATCATTTAAAATGTAATTAATTCCAAAATATTCTAGTTTTGATATAATATTATCTAGTATATTTAAAGTTGGCTTATAAACCGATATACATATTGTAATGTTATTTTCAGCAAATGCTTTTAAAACATCATTATTTAACTTATTTATTAGCAAACCATTAGTAACTATAATTATTTTTGTATTTTTAAGTATTTTTCGAGCTATTTTAACTAATTCAATAATATTAGGATGTAGCAAAGGTTCTCCGCCAAGTAGTCTAAAATAATATAACTCAAATTTGCTACTTAGCATAATTAAATCTCTAGTAAAAGAATCTAAACTAACATAACCATTATCAAAAATATTAGAAAAATGCGCGCAACCTTTGCAATTAAGATTACAATTATCAACAATATTCATTTCTAAATAATTTAAAAACGGTTTTTCCATGTTTACTGGATACAAATAGCAATTAAATTCTTTTAAAGTATGTATATTAACTCTTTGCATTTCTTCATCAACAATAAAAACATTTTTAAAACCCCTGTTCTTTAAATATGAAATTGTATCACCCATTATAATTGGCTTTTGAGCAATAATAATATTAGTCAAATTAGGATCTAATTTTTTCAAATCTTCAACACAATAAGTATTAACATATTTATTAGGTTCTATAAATATAGGCATATAAAATTCTTTTAATTTCAGCATCCCATCAACACGAACACCAAACTCCATTAGTTTATCAACAACTTGATTAGCAAAAAAACCAACTCCAAAAACAAAGTTATACATTTGTTTATCTCTCCTTTTTTAACAATAATGCTAAATTAGTTGAAATGCTATCATACATCCAATCAAATTTTCCATAATTCTTTAACTTACATTCAACTATCATTTTTAACAAAACATAAATTTTATAAATTTGTATTCTTATTTTTTCATCATAAGTCAAATGTTTTTTTCCATATCCATTTAAAAAATCTTTACTTATAATACCATCAATAGTATGGAAGTAAAAAGTCATTAATTCATCACAAAAGTACAAATCGGAAAAATCTACTATACCAGTAATTTTACCACGATCTATTAAAATATTCCCATCCCATATATCGGTATGATTTAAACACAATTTCGTGATATTATTTAAACTTTCTCTATATTTAGCCAAAATTTGATGTATTTTCTCTTTTATTTCTAATAAATTTAAATCACAATTTTTAGCATCTAAAAAAAGCAATTCAAATAGAAAACTAACAAATTCTAAATTATTTGCAAATTTTTTATTAGGAAAACTTGGTAAAAAGAAATTTTGAGAAATACAGTTAGAAATTTTTTTACATAAAACACCGATTTGAAATTCTATAAATTTAATTTCACTTTTAGATAAAGTGGATTTAACATCATTATAATTTTCACCTTTAATGTATGACATAAAAAAGTATGGTACAGGACAAATTTCTAAATGATTATCATAATATAAAACTCTTGGAGAAGGAAAATTTATTTTTTCCATGAAACTGAGCATTTTTATCTCCCACCAAAAAGTATTTTTATCCACTGATATAGTTTTATCAAAATCCAAAGGTGCAAGTTTTAAAACTTTTTTTTCGGAATTATCTATAATTAAATATACAACACTTTCTACACCACCATGTAATTTTCTAACTTCTATACCATCACTTGAGATTTTAAATGCTTGTTCATACATTAATTTAATTGTATCTAGAGATATATCTCCCTTTGACAAATCAACATTATTTTCTTTCATGTACTTCTTCCTGTTCTCTACTAATATATTTTTTAATTATTCCATCAGTAAATACATATTCATCTTCATCAACTGTTAAATGGAAAATATTATCATAAGCATAGTTCCTTATTTTCTTTTTAAAATTATTTCTTATAAAGTGTTTTAAATCTGCTACTTCTCTATACATGTATCCTTTCATCCTATCTCGAATAATTCCTGTTATTCTAATTTTAAGATACAAAATTGCTATCATATTTGTATCATACATATTAATAAGGCCACATCCTTTTAAATAGGGTATTCCTTCGAATTCATTATTAAAATAATATATATCATCAATAAAATCTCTATACTTCGAATCCAAATCAACTATTGAACAACTTTCAATTTCAGCAAATTGACCTATTTGTTGAATTGCATCAGCCATCAAATTACTATTCAAAGCATTCCATAAAATGCCAATACAATTTAAATCTAAATAAGGCATTTTAGTTTGATCTAATACTTTTAAATCAATTAATCTATCTACCACACTTAAAACATTATCAATATCTTTAAATTTTTCTATGTTTTTAGCATGTAACAATAAATACATTAAATCATTTGCAACTTGTTGTAATTTATCATTATAATCAAGCAAAAGTATTTTTTTATCATTTATGTCTCTTAAGTACATTTTTAAAATATGTGATAAACTATTAAAAAGTATCTTTTCTGCATCATCTCTATGAGAGTCACCAAATTTTAGCATTATGTGTTGATATGATTTTAATGCCCACTCACGAAGCAAAAATATTTTATCAGATAATTGTGAAGTAATTGAATTATTTTTATGTTTAATATAATGATAGCATTCTTTTGTATCACAAACAAAAATACCACCATTCATACATAATTGTAACATAAAATCAGCATCTTCTTGATAAACATCAGGACTAAACTTAACCTTTTCAATAAAAGTTTTTTTAAACATTTTATCCCACATTGCGATAGATATATTACCATTTGCATAGGCATTAACAATTTTATCAATATTACCATAAATATTAATACTTCTAGGATCATTAGAATATTTTCGAATTTCTCCATCCCTAGTATGTACAAAAGCTCTAATAGAAGAAACATCAGCACTTGCAGAAATAGCATTTTTTAATAAAACTTCTATCATATCATTTTCAAGATAATCATCAGAATCTATAAAACATATATAATCTCCAGTAGCATAACCTATTCCTAAATTTCTAGTAGTTGACAAGCCCTTATTTTCTTGTGAAAAAACTTTTATTCTATCATCTTCTAAAGCCAATCTTTGGCATAGTTCCAATGAATTATCTGTTGAGCCGTCATTAATTAAAATAATTTCTAAATTCTTATAACTTTGATTCATAATTGATTTAATACATTTTACTAAATATTGAGATGTGTTAAATATTGGGACAATTATACTAACTTTATTTTTCCCATTGATATTAAAATTAATAAAATTATTAAGCTGATTTTTCCAATCGGTATTTGAATCAACATCTAAGCATAAATGGTAATAAGAAGGAGCAAATTTACATCTAGCAATTTTTCCATAATAATCTAATTGATTATTACCTACATTATTCGATGAAGATATATTTATTTTTAAATCACAAAAATCAAAAGCAGAAAAACATTCAAGTATTGATGAATATAAAACTAGATTTTCATCATTTTTTAATTCATATATTTTATCTAACAATAAAGAATTTATCGAGTCAAAAATTTCTAACACTCTACGATTTTCTTCAAACTTACCCATATTAACTAAATTAAATTTATCAAAATACATTTTTAATAAATCATCAATATTAATTGCTTTAAAACTATTGTTAGACAAAAATGGTATTGCTTTAGTGGAGCCTTCTCCAGATACACCTATAATCATTACACTTCCCCCTCTAAAATTTGTCAATATAATAACATATTTTTATAAAAATGTAAAATCATATTTAGAAGTAGTTATAATGAGAATAAATACTAATATAGACAGATCACTAAAAAATATACGCAATTATTTTGGATATATTCAACAAGAAAAGCAGATCAAATTAATATAAGAAGAGCCATTCTAATTATGAAACTAATAATTGTTAAATTCCATTAAAAATTTTAGTTAGACCGCTAATTTTTATAAAGTTATACTTGATTCATTACTTGCATTTACAGATTTAGAAAAAAAGATAAAATCATTGAATTAAATTTTTAGATGTTTATTATAAAAATGCTTTAAAATTAATTAGCAATTTTGATATTGCTAAAGAAAAAGAACAAAATACAAGTTATCAAAGAAAACTAAAAAAAATTAAAAATGCTACCTAAAATCCCATAAATACTGAAAAAATCAAAAATGT
>CALVQN010000031.1 GCA_944358135.1 uncultured Bacilli bacterium | reverse complement strand
ACGAGACTTCTTTTCATTTGCAATTATTTTTGTTTTACTTTACATTTTATATTTCCCACCGAAAAAATGACTGAGCCTTATTTTCTATTCATTATGGTGTCAAGATTTAAATTCTAAATATATTATGTGGACCATACCATTAGTATTACTAATATGTATGAAATATTCACTAAACATTGAATCAAATAGTTCAGGAGACCCAGTAGAAGTTTTATTAAAAGATAAAGTATTAATTTTATTAATAGGAATATATGCAATTGCAATATTTTTAACATTATATGTAATAAGGTGACAATATGCATAACTTATATGACTTTGATAAAACAATATATGATGGAGATTCCAGTGTGGATTTTTTTCTATATACTTTAACAAAAAAATGGTCAATTGTTAAGTATATCCCAAAAGATCTTTTTGTAATATTTAAATATAAAACAAAAAAAATATCAAAAGAGGAAATGAAAGAGACCTTTTTCTCATTTTTAAAAGAAATAGATGACATAGATACTCATGTAAAATTATTCTGGGATAAGCATAAAAGGAAAATAAAAAAATGGTATTTACTAAATAATCATTCTAAAGACATAATTATTACTGCTTCTCCAGATTTTTTAATAAAACCAATAGGTCAATATCTAAACATACAAGAAGTTATAGCAACAAAGATAGATAAAAAAACAGGAAGGTTTATAACTAACAATTGTTACGGAAAAGAAAAAGTTAAAAGATTATTTGAAAAATACCCTTCAATAAAAATTGATAATGCTTACTCAGATAGTTTATCAGATATGCCAATGTTAAAATTAGCGAAAAATAAGTATTTAGTAAGAAAAAATAAAATAAAAAAACTTTAAATAAAAAGAACTGAATTTTCTCCAGTTCTTTTTATTCTACGGTAACAGACTTAGCTAAGTTTCTAGGCTTATCCACATCTAAGCCTTTTTCTTTGGCAATAAAATAGGCGACAAATTGTAAAGGAATAATTGCTAAAATAGGACTTAATAATGTATTTGTTTTAGGAATGGGTATAACTATATCTTCTTTTATATCCTCATTAGTAACCAATACAACATTTGCTCCTCTAGATTTAACTTCTTCCAAATTACTAAGTGTTTTTTCAGAGAGTTTTGGATCAGTAATAATTCCAAAAACAAAAGTGCCATCTTCAATTAAGGCTATAGGCCCATGTTTTAATTCTCCAGCCTGATAAGCTTCACTATGGATATAAGATATTTCTTTTAATTTTAAGGACCCTTCCATCGCAACATGATAATCATTACCTCTACCAATATAAAACAAATCTTGTACACTAACCATTTTTTTAGCTATTTTTAAATATTCTTGATTTTTATCTATCACTTGTTTCATAAGAGAAGGAAGCTCTAATAATTCCTTTTTTATTTGAGCAACTTCACTTTGATTTTTTCCTAGTAATTCTGCAATATAGATGGCTAATGCTACCATCATCCCTACTTGAGAAATATAAGCCTTAGTTGAAGCAACAGCAATTTCAGGACCAGCATGGGTATAAATTGTATAGTCTGCTTCACGAGTAATCGATGATTCAAAAACATTAGTTATAGTAAGCGTTTTAGCACCTAATTTTTTAGCTAGTTTTAAAGCAGCAATCGTATCAGCAGTTTCTCCAGATTGGCTAATAAAGATACACAAAGTATGTTCATCAACAATAGGGTTTTGATATCTAAACTCACTAGCTACTTCTACCCGAGTAGGAATTCTGCATATTTGTTCTATAGCATATCTTCCCACAAGTCCAGCATGCATCGCTGTGCCACAAGCAACAATATAAATTTCCCTAATACTTTCTAAATATTTTTTATCTAAAGAAAAATTAAGAAACCCAACTGGATGATCAAGACCATTTAAAGAATTTTTAAGAGCATCTGGTTGTTCATGAATTTCTTTAAGCATGTAATCAGGAAATCCATTTTTATCTATAGCACTCATATCCCAATGAATAGTCTTACTATCTTTATGAATTTCTTTAAATTCACTATCATAAAAATGAATTTCATCATCAATTACCGCTGACTCTCCATCTTCCAAAAAATAAAAATCTTTTGTATAACTTATTATCGCTGGTATATCAGATGCCGCATAAATACCATCTTTACCCTTACCAATAACCAAAGGACTATTTTTTTTAGCAACTAGTATAGTATTTGGCAAGAGTGGAGAAATAACCAATATAGCATAGCTGCCCCTTAAATCTTTCAAAGTCTTTTTAAAAGCTTTTAAAACATCTTTTTCTTGTTCATAATAATATTCCATTAGTATCGGAATAACTTCAGAATCAGTCTCTGATACAAAAGAATATCCTTTACTAAGCAAAAAATCTTTTAATTCTAAATAATTCTCAAGTATACCATTATGAACAACAGCAAAATGATGATGAGGATCCATATGCGGATGTGCATTATCTTTAGAGGGAATACCATGAGTAGCCCATCTAGTATGAGCAATACCAATTGTACCTGTTAACTCTTCATAATTTAAAATATTTTCTAAATTAGCAATCCTTCCTTTATCTTTGACAACAGTAATATCATTATCCTGTAATAGTGCCACACCTGCTGAATCATACCCTCTATATTCTAATGTTTTAAGCCCATGAATTAATTTGTGAACTGCATTATCTTTACCAACAAACCCGACAATTCCACACATAAGTATAATCACTTCCTTCTACTTTTAATAAATTAATAGTACTATAAAATGAAAATGATGTCAAATAACATTTAAAAAAACACTATTTAATGATAAAATAAAGATAAGGGAAGTGATGCATTTGAAAACATTGAGTATTATAGTAGGCAAACTAACTCTTATCGCTGGAAAAATATTAAAAAGGGGAAGTTCTCTACCAGGAATGCTATCTTTAGCAGTTAATCCTCATATTTTAAATAAATTAACTTATCCCAAAATAAAACTATTTGTAACAGGATCATCAGGAAAAGGAAGCACTGCTAAACTTATCGCCAAGACCCTAAAAGATAATGGCTACTCTGTGTGCTTTAATGATATGGGATCTAATTTAAAAAGAGGAGTAGTAACAACTTGTATAAAAAATTGTAATTTACGAGGGAAGATAAAAAAGGATATTTTAGTCTTAGAAGTAGATGAAAGATATGTAAAAGAAATGTATAAAGCGATAAAACCTAACTATTTAATTGTAACTAATCTAACCAAAGATCAACCTCCAAGACAATACAACATAGACATAATATTAAAAGAAATTGAAACAAATATACCAAAAGAAACCAAAATAATTACCACTATGGATGAACCATATTTAAGAAATTTTGAACTAGACTTACCAAATAAAAACATTTATTTTAGTGTAGATAAAAATAAATATTCCTATAAAAAACAAATATTTGAAAACCTAAATACTTATTATTGTCCAAAATGTGGCAAAAGATTAACATATGATTATTATAATTTTGAAACACTAGGAAAATATAGTTGTCTCGAATGTGATTTAAAATGGAATAAACCAGAAATTATCGGAACAGAGTTAAGCTTAGAAGAAGGAACAATAAAAATAGGAGAACAAGTATTAAGTATTGGAGGAGATATGCTATTTAATGCTTATAATACTTTAGCCAGTTACACATTCCTAAAAGAGTTAGATATTGAAGAAGAAAATATCATAAAAAGTATTAACACTCATAATCATAACAAAAATATTGAGTTTGTAAAAAAAGACAAATTATATAAAGCTTTAAACTGTAAGGCTGAAAATGCAACAACATATAATGCATGTGTATTTAAAGTGTATTTAGATCCAGACTTAAAAGATGTAATTATCGGTTGGAAAGAGATAAGTAGAAGATATGATCACTATGATATATCTTGGTTATATGATGTAGAATTTGAACTATTAAATAATGACACCCTAAACAAAGTATACGCAGTAGGTATTGACAAAGAAAACATCAAAAAAAGATTACTTCTAGCAAACATACCTGAAGAAAAAATTATTACTGCCAATACTCTTGATGAAATAAAAGAGGATATAATAAAAAGTAAATCCCAAAAAGTATATGGAATTCTAAATTTTGATTATATGGACCCATTTACAAATACATTTAAGGAGGACAAAGAATGATTACCATAGCAAGACTTTATCCTGATGAATTAACACTATATGGTGAAATAGGAAATATTAAAGCCTTAACTTATGCTTTAGATCAAAAAAATATAAAATATAAAGTAATAGATATAGATAAAGAAGATAAAATAGAGTGGAATAAATATGACTTAATTTATTTAGGAAGTGGAAGAGAAAACTATTTAAAAGAAATACAAAAACGCCTGTTACCATACAAAGATGAATTATTAAACTATATTGAAAGTGAAAAAATATTATTAGTAACAGGAAATGCAATAAGTATCTTTTCTTTTCTAGATTTATATGAAGTAAAAAGATATGATGAAAGAATAGTCTCTGATGTAGAAGCAACCAGTTCTTTATGCAAGGGAATAATTAAAGGTTTCCAAAATACAGAATATTTACTAGATGGATCTAATCATGTTATATTTAATATAGAAAAAGGAATAGGAAATAACAAAACTAAGTTAGAAGGCTTTACATATAAAAACTTTTATGCAACAACAATGATAGGCCCAATTCTAGCTAGAAATGACAATTTAAATAATTACTTTATCGAACTATTAACAAAATGATGTTAAAATTTGACAAATTCCTCTTTTTCGATTAAAATAACGGCAATTAAAACCAAAGGGGGAATTTTTAATGGATAATGAATTATTAAAACATGCTCAACAATATATAGAAAAAATGGCTAACGGAATAGATCCTATAAGTGGTGAAAAAGTAAAAAGTGATGATTTAATTAATAATGTTAGAATAACAAGATGTTTATTTTATGTGAATTCGGTACTAAAAAAAATAATTAATAAAGAAACTAAAGCGAAAAATAACAATAAACGTCCATTTAATCTACCAATAGAGAAGTTAAAAGAATATGAATATTATAAAGAACCAATATCTATAACTAAAATTGTTAAAAGAATAAATAAACTAAAAACAGATATAGATATGGCAAACTTAAAAGCAAGCGATGTAGCAAATTGGCTAGTTGATGTTGGTTTATTAGAAATGATAGAATATAATGGTTCTTATGCAAAAAGACCAACAAATAAAGGAAAAGAGTTAGGAATATTTATTCAGCATATAGTAACCTCTTATAAAGAATTTGATCAACTTTTCTATGGAAGAGAAGCACAACAATTTATATTAGATAATTTTGAAAATCTTTTAATTTATTTAAAAAAGTGTTAGTAACTCAACAGTTATTAACACTATTTATTTTTCTTTAAATTTTTATTAATAAGTCTAACCTTAACTCCTTTTTTTCTAGCAAATGTTTTTTTAACACCCTTAGGTAAATTAGCTTTATAAGTTTTCATACTCCACCTCCCACTTAAATCACTTAGCTAATTATAACACCAATTAAGAGAATTTCCAATAAAAAAGAAATCAATTGCTATTATTTATAACCAAAAAATGATATAATTGAATAGTCTTAATGAAAAAAGGAAAAAAATAATATAAGGAGGTACAAATGTTAATATTAAAAGATATAAATTTTAAAAGAGATAATAAAACAATTTTAAACAATATAAATTTAACGTTAGAAGACAATAAATTCTACTCTATAACAGGTCCCAATGGAAGTGGGAAATCAACATTAGCGAAGATAATTATGGGACTTGTCTCTCCTGATACAGGAAATATTATTTATAATGGTAAAGACATCACTAATTTAGGTGTTGATGAACGTGCCAAATTAGGTATAGGTTTTGCCTTTCAATCTCCAGTAACTTTTAAAGGATTAACCGTATATGATATCTTAAAAATTGCAACTGGAAGCGAAGTAGGAAAAAAAGAAGCCTGTGATATTTTATCCAAAGTAGGTTTATGTGCAAAAGAATACATAGATAGAGAATTAAATAACTCTTTATCAGGAGGAGAACTAAAAAGGATAGAAATAGCTACAATTATAGCAAGATGTCCAAGTATATCTATTTTTGATGAACCAGAAGCAGGAATAGATTTATGGAGCTTTAAATATTTAACTGAGGTTTTTAAAGAAATAGGGACAAAAAGAAGTGGGATAACAATTGTAATATCTCATCAAGAAAGAATTTTAGCTATTGCTGATGAAATTATTTTATTAGAAGCAGGAGAGATTAAAGAAGTAGGAAACAAAGATGTCATGTTAAAAGGTATTTTAAGTTCAGATTGCCTAAGAGGAGGTAACCATGAATAATATAGATAAAGAGCTATTAAAAGAAATTAATGATAAATTTGATGAAAATGCTGAAGCATACAATATTAGAAAAAATGGCGAAAGCATAAAAAGAAAAATAAATTCTTACATTGATATTGTAACAAAAGAGAATAAAAGTGGAATTGATATTTATGTCAAAGAAGATACTCTTTTTGGTATAGTACATATACCTGTGATTATTACGGAAAGTGGCCTAACTGATGTTGTCTATAATGATTTTCACATTGGGAAAAATGCCAATGTTATTATCATGGCTGGCTGTGGTATTCACAATGATTTACACCAAAATTCCGAGCATGATGGAATTCACCGATTTTATTTAGAAGAGAATGCTAAAGTAAAATATGTGGAAAAGCATTATGGTGAGGGCAAAGGAACAGGAAAGAAAGTACTTAATCCTACTACAGAAATATATATGAAAAAAGGATCTAAAATGACTATGGATAGTGTTCAAATAAAAGGAGTTGATGATACACTTAGAATTACTAAAGCAGATCTAGATGATGATACAACTCTAGAAATATCTGAAAAAATACTTACAACAGGTAAAGAAACAGCTAAAACAGAATTTATAGTAAATTTAAATGGCGAAAATGCCAGTGTTCGTGTAACAAGCAGAAGTGTTGCAGAAGGATCCTCTTATCAAGAATTTATTTCTAATATAACAGGGAATACCAAGTGTTATGCTCATGTTGAATGTGATGCTATTATTAAAGATGAAGGAAAAGTAAAAGCCATTCCAGAAATCTATGCTAAAAATATTGATGCTAATCTAATTCATGAAGCAGCAATAGGAAAAATAGCAGGAGAACAATTAAGTAAATTAATGACCCTAGGTTTAAATGAAAGTGAAGCTGAAGAAGTTATAATTAAAGGTTTCTTAAAATAAAGTCTATATGGTTTTTATCCATAAAATGTGAAACATTTTAATTAGCCTAAGTATTAAGGTTTAAAAAAGATTGCTAATTTAAAACAATTATTGATATAATAGTTATACAAGGAGGAAATTTATGAAATGTCCAGTATGTAAAGATGTAACATTGTTAATGACAGAAAAGAAAGGAATTGAAATTGATTATTGTCCAGAATGTCGTGGTATTTGGCTTGATCGTGGTGAACTTGAAAAATTAATGGAAAAAGAAGAAACCAAAATTGAAGAAATAGAGAAAAAAGTTAATAGAGACAAAAGGGAAGAAAAGCCAAGGAAAAGAGAATCTTTCCTAAGTGAAATTTTTGAAATTTTTGGCGAATAAAAAAGGCTCAATTTAAACTGCCAAAATTATAGGATACAGTTCAATTGAGTCTTTTTTCTATTTCTTCATTTCAAACAAAATATCTCTAAGTTCCATAGCTCGCTCAAAATCTAAGTTTTTAGCAGCCTCTCTCATTTCATCTTCTAATGTTGCTAAAATACTCTCTTTTTCTTTCTTACTCATCTTAGGTTTTTGAGCTTTATCTTCAATTTCATTAGAAACAACCTCTTTAATCTCTTTAGATATAGTTTTAGGAGTAATATGATGCTCTTTATTATATTGTTCTTGTATTTCCCGACGACGAGCAGTTTCTTTAATTGCTGCATCCATCGCTTCACTAATTGTATCAGCATACATAATAACATGACCATTCGCATTTCTCGCACAGCGTCCTATAGTTTGAATTAAACTACGTTCACTTCTAAGGAATCCCTGTTTATCTGCATCCAGAATACATATCAAACTAACCTCAGGAATATCAAGACCTTCACGAAGTAAATTAATACCAACTACGCAATCATAAACGCCAAGTCTAAGCTCACGTATAATTTTTAAACGTTCTAAAGTCTTAATTTCACTATGTAAATAAGCCACTTTAATTCCCATTTCTTTTAAATAATTAGTAAGTTCTTCGCTCATACGAATAGTCAGAGTAGTAATTAAAACTCTTTCATTTCTATCTATACGATCCCGTATTTGACTAATAATATCATCAATTTGTCCTTCTGTCGGTTTAACTTCAATCGTTGGATCAAGTAAACCTGTAGGACGAATAATTTGTTCGACATATTCCCCATGTGTATGTTCAAGTTCATAATCTCCAGGTGTAGCAGAAACATATATAGCTTGATTAATTTTACTTTCAAATTCCTGAAAGTTAAGAGGTCTATTATCTAGTGCACTAGGAAGACGAAAACCATAATCAACCAAAGTTTGTTTCCGCATTCTATCCCCATTATACATTCCTCTAACTTGAGGTAAAGTTACATGGGACTCATCAACTACAAGCAAAAAATCTTTAGGAAAAAAATCAATCAAACAAGTAGGAGTCTCCCCAGGCCCTCTTAAAGCAAGATGTCTAGAATAGTTTTCAACGCCATTACAAAATCCTGTTTCTTTAAGCATCTCAATATCATAATTTGTTCGTTCTCTAAGTCTTTGTTCTTCTAAAAGCTTACCTTCACTTTTAAGTTCTTTAAGCCGATCATCAAGTTCATCCTGTATTCTTTTAATTGCTTCTTCTAGCTTCTCAGGACTAGTAACAAAGTGTGAAGCTGGAGAAATAGTAACTGTTTTTTTATTAGTAACTATAGCTCCTGTCACTGGATCAAAAGTACTTATTCGATCAATTTCATTTCCAAAAAGTTCAATTCTAATTCCATGAGCATGTTCATTAGCAGGAATAACGTCAATAATATCCCCTCTACTTCTAAATGTGCCTCTATGGAAATCTAAGTCATTACGCTCATAAGTCATATCTACTAATCGAGTGATAATATCATTTCTTTTAATTTGATCTCCGACATTTAATACAAGCATAGATTTTTCATATTCTTCTTTCTCACCAATACCATAAATACAAGATACACTAGCAACAACAATAACATCTTGATAATTAATAAGAGCACTAGTAGCACTATGTCTAAGCTCATCTATCTCATCGTTAATTGAAGCATCTTTCTCAATATAAGTATCACTAGAAGGAACGTATGCCTCGGGCTGGTAATAATCGTAGTAGGAAACAAAATATTCTACGTGATTTTCAGGGAAAAGCTCCTTAAGTTCCGAATACAATTGCCCAGCAAGAGTCTTATTATGAGCTAAAACCAAAGTCGGTTTATTCACTTCTTTAATAACATTAGCAACAGTAAAAGTTTTACCAGTACCAGTAGCTCCAAGTAGAACTTGTTCTTTCTTGCCCTCTTTAATTCCTTTAACTAAACTTTCAATCGCTTGTGGTTGATCACCATTAGGCTTATATTTTGATACTAATTTAAACATTTTTAACTCCTTTCTCAAATTATTATGATTTATTCCCAACCTAAAAATTCATGTAATTAAACAGAAGGAAAATTTTGAAGTTAGATTTTAAAAGTATTACACGAATTAATTTTACAAAAAGTCACAAATTTAATTAGACGATTATATTTTAGCATTTATTACATAGAAAAACAAGAAAATCGCTTTTATTTTCTTGTTAATAATGTTTAATCCTCATCTTCCTTTTTATTTAAAGTTCTTTTTAAAACAGGGTTATCTTCATCTTTATTTTCTTTTTCTTTACCCCAAAAAACCTCATCCAATTGTTCAGTCACTAAAAGATATTGAATAAAATCATCCATAAGTTTTCCTTTCTACTATTAAATCTAAAAAAGCAAGATTAAATTCTCACTTTAAAATCTTGTTTAACGCTACTATAATTTAATACTTGAAGCAAAGTCTCGCTCAAAATATCCTCGTCAAGTGTTACTCTGCCAGTTCTATATCTCCACTCATTTAAAGATTGAAAAAACATATTTAAATAAGGGAAAACAATGCCAAACATTTCTAAATCAAGTAATCCATCATACTTTACAAAAAATAGTGATGAAATCTCAAGTAAATTTTTCATTTCTTCAAAACTACCAAATTTAAGGTTTTCAAACTGATTTGTAAATTCTTTTTCTACAACTACAATAAAAGAAAAATTCTTTTTTGAAAAACGTTTTGTAACCAATTGATCCTTCCCTAAAAAATGTCTACTAACAAGTTCAGTATGTTCAGGAATTTCACAAACGATTTTTTTACAAACGCAATCCTTATTCTCAAACTCATTAATTAAAAAAGCAATAGCATTACCCAACTCTTCACTAAAATTAAATTGATCATAATATTCATAACGCCTCTTAAGTAAATCAATTTCTTTTTGAAGTCTTATTCTTTCTTTATTAATATCATCTAACACTTTATATACCTCCTAAACTTATTATATCAATCAATAGTTAATTTTTAAACTCTTTTTGCAAAATAAAATAAAAAAATAGCATTTGAACTATTTTTTAAACACAAATAATTTACTAATTACATAATTACCAACAATAACCAATATTTGACAAACGATTGTCCAAATAATTATCCATAAATTACTATCAAGTCCAAGAAGGGTAACAAAGAACCACATAATTACCATTTCCATAACTAAAGTAGCAATACGACCTGCCACAAATCCACTAACTTCTTTTAAATACTCTTTAGATTTAGAGTGAAAAACAAAAATACGATTAGCAAAATAAGCAAATAAAACAGCTAAAACCCAAGAAGCAATAACGGAAATTTGTAGTTCCATCGCATTACTAGCATCGAGTATCGTAAATAAAAGACCATATTTTACAGCAAGACTAATCAGTGTTGTGAGTCCTCCAACAATTAAATAATTAACAATTTCTTCATATTTATGATAAAGATTCCAAATTTTTTTCACTTACAACCACCTCATATAACACAATTATACACAAAAAGATAAAAAATGAAAAGTTTATCTTTTAAAAACTTTAAATTTTGATATAATAATCTTAAGGTGAAACAGATGAAAAAGCAGTTCAATATAATATTTTACTTAAGCTTTTTAGTAATTTATTTAGAAATACTAACTAAAATATTTGTCACAAAAAGTGTAAGTGGCATCTTTTTAACTTTGCTATTTAGCATACCATTAATATTAATACTATACTTACTAGCAAATATATTTAAAAGAAAAGGAAACATGATTTTAACCTATATGATTACGATTACATTTATTTTCTATTATTGTTTCCAATTTTTCTTTCATAAATTATTTAGTAATGTTTTTTCTTTTAATACATTAGGATTAGCTAGTAATGCTCTAGATTTTACTAACATTATATTTGATGTCATATTAAAGAATATATGGATAGTGCTACTATACCTTCTTCCTCTTATTTTATTAATTATTTTTCATAAAAGAATTAATTTTGAACGCACAAGTCTTAAATGGATAATTGTATCATTTATCTTATGTCTAGTGATATGGATAAGTTCATTATTTTGTTTATTTATTAATAAAGAAAATACGTATTCTGCATATAATTTGTATTACAATATTAATAGCGAAATGAAAACAGTAGAAACATTTGGTTTATATACTTATACAAGATTAGACATAAAAAGAGTATTATTTGGTTTTGAGGAAAAACTTTCAACAATAGATGAGCCTGATATTCCAACAGAAGAAGATCCTAAAGACCCAATTGAAGAGATTACTTATAATGAAATAGAAATTGACTTTGACAGTTTAATTGCGAATGAATCGAATGAAACAATCAAAAGTATGTTAGAATATTTTAAAAATACTGAAGCGACAAACAAAAATGAATACACAGGGATGTTTAAAGGAAAGAATTTAATTTTCCTTTTAGCAGAAGGATTCAACATGATAGCAGTCGATCCTGAATTAACACCAACTTTATATAAACTAACTCATGAAGGATTTGTTTTTAATAACTTTTATTCTCCAGTGTTTTTAAGTACAACGGGAGGAGAATTTCAAGCAACAACAGGACTAATACCAACGCAATCGGTATTATCAGATTGGAAGAAGTTAGAGCCTACTATTAGCTATGGTCTTGGAAATGCATTTAGTAAATTGGGGTATACAGCAAATGGATATCATAATTGGACTTACACATATTACAGTAGACAAAAAACAATGGAAACATTAGGATTTAACTCTTATATGGGATGTGGAAATGGTATGGAAGATTTAATTAATTGTAGTTGGCTTCCAAGTGATGTAGACATGATTAATGCAACACTACCACTATTTCAAGATAGTACTCCTTTTGTAACATACTATGTAACAGTATCAGGCCATGCTCCTTATGCTTATAATTCTACAGGAAACTCTATAGCTCTAAAAAATATTGACTTGGTAAAAGACTTACCTTATTCAAATAATGTAAAAGCTTATTTAGCTACCCAAATTGAACTTGATCGTGCCTTAGAAAGTTTAATTAGTGGTCTAGAAGATGCAGGAATACTAGAAGATACTGTAATAGCTTTAGTAGGAGATCACTATCCATATACTTTAACTATAGATGAAATAAATGAAATTAGCGACTATGATAGAGATGAAATTGTTGAAGTAAATAGGAGTAATTTTATTATTTGGAATAGTGAGGCAGAAACTATAGAAGTAGATAAAGTAGGAAGTCAAATTGATGTTTTGCCAACACTTTTAAATCTTTTTGGAGTAGAATATGATTCTAGATTAATTGTAGGAAAAGACATATTAAGCGATGCACCAGGAATTGCGATATTTTCTAATCGAAGTTGGGTTAGTGATTATGGTACCTATAAAAATGGAAAATTCACTTTAAAAGAAGGAATGGAATTAGATAATATTGAGGATTATGTAAGTTCTATGAATAATTTAGTATCTAATAGATTTACATTAAGTGCTAATATAATTAAATATAATATGTATGATTATTTATTAAATTAAACTGGTAAAAAGAGGGTAAATAAATAAAGCATATCAGAATAAAATAAAAATATGTACTACAGGTATTACTTATGTACATATTTTATCTTTGATCTCAATCTAATATTATAAGTATTAACGATTTCAAGGAGTAATATCTAAAAAGGAGCATATGCTTCTTTTTGTTTAATTAGAAATCATATCTTTCATATCTTTAGTTTTAAGTTTCTCCACAGGTTTATAGCGAACACATTCACTTAATTTACCAACACACCAATCAGCACTATAACCAAAAGTTTCACATATCTGTTTTAAATCAGCAGTACTAATACTTTTTCTACCAGTTTCATAGTCACTAATTAAAAAGCGGTAAGTATTAATTTTTTTAGCCATCTTTTCTTGCGTTAACTTTGCATTTCTTCTAATATCTTTAAGCCTTTTCCCTAAATATTTTTTATCAATTTCATCAAGCATAACAACATTAGAATTATTCTTTTTAGATAAACCCATCATATAATCAAAAGTAACATAGCAAGTGTTACATATTTTATTAAGTAAAACAACCGTTATTTCATTATAACCATTTTCCCAGTTTGAAACATAACTAGTGGATATACCTAAAAGTTTAGCAAATTCACTTTGTGTCATTTCCTTTTTTATTCTAATTTGATAAGCTTTCTCTTCAACAGAAGCTAAATTTCTCTCTTTTTCCATAATTATAAGACCTCAAGTTATTATTACATGAGAAAGTCTTATTTTTAATTTTTCTACACGAATAAGCTCAAAATATTATTAAAAAAAGATAAATGGTATTTTTTTAGAAGTTTTGACATGTTTTGTCGAATATAATGAAAAAGGAATATACATATGTTAAAATAGGCACGGTGATTAAAATGAAAGAGGAAATATTAATAACTGATGTAGTAAAAAGTGTGGATGAATTATTATTAAATCTAGAAACATATTACACATTAAAAAACATTCATAGACCCAACTAAATTAACATAGTTAAAATGTAAAAAACTTGTTAATTGATGAAAAATATGATATATTAAATATGTAAGTGTTATCCAGATTGGATAACGCCTGCAAAAATTTTTGCGTAAGGCGCTACATATCAGCGTCTTTTCTTATGGTCATCTCTAATAATAGAGATTAGCATAATTATTATAATGAATAAATACTTAATTTCTTCATTCATTTACATCCCTCCTACTTTCGTCAAAACCCCCTGAATAAAATCCAAGTAGTTTAAACTACTGATAAAAAGAAAGCAGGCGCCGCCAATAACTGGATAACAGTAAACTATTATGAATGCTTATAGTTAAAAAAGCAAGAAAAAGCGTTCGACAAAATATGACATTGTCGAAAGGATAAAAAGAATCCCAAGTCATTTTACTATTTTAAATACTTGGGATTATCTATTTTACCTAAAAGGTAATCAGCACTA
>CALVQN010000030.1 GCA_944358135.1 uncultured Bacilli bacterium | reverse complement strand
CGATCTCAAACGTTTTATGATTACAAACTAATTATATCACATTACATACATTAGTTCAATACAATATTGTTAAAAAATAGCTTAAAATCTTAAGCTACTCTAAAATCATCTTCCATAGTAAATACTATATTTTCTTCAATCCATTCTTTTCTAGGTTCTACTTTATCTCCCATGAGCACATTTACTCTTTTCTCAGCTAAAGCTGCATCATAAATATTAACGCGAATTAAACTTCTAGTTTCTGGATTCATAGTAGTATCCCATAATTCTTCAGCATTCATCTCACCTAAACCTTTATTTCTAGAAATATCTGGCTTACCTGGATTTTCTGCAACAATTTTAAACCTTTCTTCATCCGAATAAGCATAAAAATGTTTTTTTCCATAATCTAATTTATATAAAGGTGGTTTAGCAATATAAAGTTTACCTGCCTCAATTAAAGGTCTCATAAACCGATAAAAGAAAGTTAAAAGAAGAATTTGAATATGTGATCCATCTACATCAGCATCGGTCATAATAATAACTTTATCATAATTAGAATCATTCACATCAAATTCTGCTCCAAGCCCAGCACCAATAGTATGAATAATCGTATTAATTTCCTCATTTTTAAGCATTTCTGTTACATTTGCTTTTTCTGCATTAATAACTTTACCTCTAAGAGGAAGGATTGCTTGAAACTTTCTATCTCTTCCCCCTTTAGCAGAACCACCAGCTGAATCTCCCTCAACTAAGAAAAGTTCATTAATCTTAGGATTCTTACTAGTTGCAGGTGCAAGTTTACCAGATAAATTTTTTTCTACTTTTTGTTTACCCTTACCATTTCTAGCTTCTTCTCTAGCGCGTCTTGCAGCTTCTCTTGCCATCTTACTTTTACTAGCTTTATCCACTATATTTAAAGCTACTTCTTTATTTTCTTCTAAAAAGAACTTTAAATGCTCATAAGTAACTGCCTCTGTTATACTTCTTGCCTCAGGTGTACCAAGTTTTCCCTTTGTTTGCCCTTCAAATTGCAAAAGGTTTTCAGGAATACGTAAATTAATAACCGCACTAAGACCTTCTCTAACATCGCTTCCGTCGAAAGCCGCATCTTTCCCTTTAATTAAATTATTAGATTTTACATAATCATTAAAAGCTTTCGTAATTCCTGTTTTAAAACCAACTTCATGAGTACCCCCATCTATAGTTTTTACATTATTAACAAACGAAATAATATTTTCATTATAAGTATCCGTATATTGCATCGCAACATCTACTTCAATCCCGTTTTTAGTTCCACTAAACTGCAAAACTTTATTTAAAGTATTTTTCCCTTCATTTATAAAGTCCACAAAATCAACTAATCCATTTTCATAATGAAACTTAGTTTCTTTCTTACTATCTTCATCAATAACTTCAATAGTAACATCAGGAATTAAAAAGGCACTTTCTTGCATTCTTTCCACAATAGTTGTATAAGAAAATGCACAATTTTTAAATATATCATAATCTGGCATAAAAGTAACAATAGTCCCAGTTTTATTGGTCTTACCAATAGTTTTTAGTGAACTATCTACATTACCTCCATCTTTAAATCGAATATTAGAAATAACTCCATCACGATAAATAATTACATCCATCCATTTAGATAAAGCATTAACTACACTTCCACCTACACCATGAAGTCCTCCACTTACTTTATAATTTCCCTCTTCAAATTTACCGCCAGCATGTAAAATAGCGTAAATTACCTCTGGAGTAGATTTCCCAGACTCATGCATTCCCGTTGGAACACCACGTCCATTATCTGCTACCGTAATAGATCCATCTTTATGTAAAACAATTTTAATATGATTACCATACCCATTAATAATCTCATCAATAGAATTATCAACAATTTCCCAAACTAAATGATGAAGTCCTCTTTTATCAGTACTTCCAATATACATACCAGGACGTTTTCTAACCGCCTCTAATCCTTCTAATATTTTAATTGATGATGCATCATATTTCTTTGCCATTTTTATTCACCCTATCATTCATTATAACAAAGAAAACATAAAATGTAAAACATCTTAACATGAACTTTACATCACTTTTTTCTTGCATAAGGATCAATATTCCTATATAATTAAATACAGGTGATTACATATGAAAAAAGAAACAAAAACTATAATCATTGGTACAGTCATAACTTTATTAGTATTGGTACTAGCAATTCTTATCTTTTATTTTATTGCTAAAGATACTCCTGAAACACTTGGAAATAGTGAAAACAATAATAATACAGTTGAGAACAATAATACAGAAGAAAATAATAACACTGATAACAATGCTACTCCAAACGACTCAGCATCAAATAATAATTCTTCAACAAGTACCTCTGATAACAACAGGGAAAATACTGTAACTGTTTATTTATTTAGAGGAGAAGGTTGCCATTTCTGTGAAAATGCTATTGAATTCTTTGAAGGAATTACAGAAGACTATTCTTATTTAGATGTTAAAGCTTATGAAGTTTGGCGAAATACAGAAAATAGAGAATTAATGGATGCGGTAGCAAATGAACTTGGTATTGAAGTATCTGCCTCTGTTCCCTTAATTATTGTTGGTGATGAATATGCTGAAAGAGGATTTTCTGAAAGACGTGGAGAAATGATTATAGAAGAAATAGAAAATGCTCATAATAATGAGTCTTATATAGATGTTATCGAAAAAGTACTAAACGAAAATGATTTTAATGTAACAGTTGAAGAAATAAATTAGGAAGCTCTTAAAGCTTCTTTTTTTCTATAACTAAAATAATTAAACAAAGTAGCTAAACTCTCTTATTATTGCTGATGATTTCCATATCAACAGTAAGTTGTTTAATCCGCTCAATAATTCTTCTCGCTTTTACTTTATCTAGTCCACTTTTAGTAGATGATAATAACTGTTCTAATTCTTCTATGGTAAGATTAGATGTAAAGAAGGTAGTTAAGTGATTATTCATTCTAGATTGCAAAATAGTTCCTAATACTTCATCTCTTCCCCATTCACTTACTGCCTCAGCTCCAATATCATCTAAGAGTAAAATAGGCACACTTGAATATCTATCCATCTTTTCACTATAAGTATCCCAATCTTCTTTTAAAGTTTTTAACAAATCAGGAAAGTATAATGCTTCAAAATCTACCTTCTTATTTAAATTAATCTCATTTAACAAAGCATAAATCAAGAAACTTTTTCCACTTCCAAAAGACCCATGCAAATAAAGGCCTTTCATATCTTTATATATTTCAAAATCATCATAAAACTTCTTAATCCACCGAATCACTTCTACTCTATTTTTATCTTTAACATCAATGTTTTCAAATCTAGCATTTAAAAGCTCTTTACTAGCTGTATTCTTAAGAGCAAGCAAGCGATCTTGCTCTTTCTTAAACTTACAAGGAACATATATAGAATCAATAATTTTACCCTCCACTTTTGGATACAAATAATGACCAATTACTTTATTTTTACATTCATATAACCCTTTACATTTACTACAATTTTTAAGTTCTAAAGCTATATCTTCTAATGCAGAATTATTTATAGAACCTACTTCTTCACTAATATGAAATTTATTCACTAATTCTTTAAAAGTCTCATCTTTCATATTATCACGATAATTTTTTAATAATTCTTTTTTGAACTCATTTACTTTTCTACTATCTTTTAAACTTTCCATCTTATCACCTAAATCTTTAATAATTCTTCTAATTCTCTAGCCTCATCATCACTAATCTCTGACTTTTCAATTTGTTTATCAAACCATATGGGAACAGGAGCCTCTCGAGCACTTTTAAGTACCTTCTTATCCGTACTCTTAAGCATCTTCTTATGTTCTTTTTCAGCTAAATCCATTGCCTCACGTGCTGTTTTAACCCCTGCTCGCTTCCATTGTCCAGCAACAGTTTCAACATAATTAACACTAAGTTTATTATTATTTTTCTTTAAAACATAATCAATTAATACATTAACTACTGCTGGATTAAGCTCTAAATCAATCATAAGCATTTCGAGCAATTTTAAATCTCTACTAGTAGGACTTGCCCCATGATATTTACTCTTTAAAAAATCATATGGACTAGTATTTTCAAATACCCCAATAATTCTACCTTTTTTAGAAGTATCCCCAACTGGTGTTTTTAAATATTCAGGTTGAGTTCGATAAACTAAAGTTGGTAGGTTACCATGATTAAATTGATAATATTTACGAGCATTCTTTCTCAGTGTTTCTTTTTCTATACCCCCTCTTTCATTTAAGCTAGTCCTAATTAGTTCAATCATTTTAAGAGTATCCAAATCATAAATAAAAGCTAAATTAATAATTAATTCCTTCATCTTTTTATTAAGAGCTTTCTCATTTAATATACCTTTTGGTATACTACTAATAATTAAATCAAAATCAATATCACTTTCTATATTAAGAGGAAGTGTTTCTCTACTTCTAGCTTCCACCACAGGAATACTAGTAGACTCAAATGTTTCATTCATTGGTTTAGTAATATCAATATAATCTTTCAAATCAATATTTACTTTTCGATACATTTTCTTAAGATAATTATACTCTTCTTCCCCAACATTATTATATAAAACAATATTTAAAATAGGATTATTAAAAAATTCAGAAGCAGAAAGAGGTGAATATAGTTCATAAACATAAGAATTAATATCCCCTTCTTTATAATATGTTTTCATTAACCCAACAGCTTCTAACGCTTCTCTAGCTTGTTTAATTCCTTCCAAACTACATTTCAAAATACTCATTAAATGATGATGAGTAAAGTCTCTAGACATAAGCTCTAATCTATCTAAATCACTCCACAAAGTAAGATATAAACTAACTGCCCCAAAACCAATAATTGGTTCATATAAATTTAATAAGTTTTTTTTATCTATTTCTGTTAAAATTGTTTTATTTACCACTACATATTGATCAGCAGGTAACAATGTAACTAGCTTCATATGAACCTCCCCAAGATTAAATCTATAAAAATTATAACACATAATCCTAACAATAATAAATACTTTTAAAGAAAAAAGCACTTAAATTTTTAAGTACTTTAATTAAGCTCCAACTACTGTGTATGGATCAGATGCTGTTCCTGAGCCTTCAATTCGTACATCAGACTTTAAATTAATTACGGGACGGACACCACGCGGGGCGTTTACGCTACCCCAGACAAGATTGCCATTCGAATCCACAAGAAACACATCAGCATGATTATACGAAGATGTAATATCAGACGGAGACATAGCCCAATACGCTTGCATATTATATAAAAAATATTTTTGATTTTGATTTCCGTTTGCACCACCAGCAAAGGCTACTTCATCAGCTGTAATGAGCCCTACTGGTTCAAAGATGATATCATTACTACTGCAAGCTAAACTTGGACTTTTATTGTTGCCCAATCTTCCAAATGCAGCATAATAAACTGTCACCCCTGTACTACTCCATACTCCATTATTTCTTGTATTTCGATCACTACAAAATCCTATATTTGTATCGATATATTGAACATAATCATCTAAATTACTACTTACGTACCATGACTGTAGTGCATTAAGTATGGTACTATCTGTTGTTTGACCATGTTGTTGTCCTATTGTGTACTTAAGTCCTACATACTCACTTCGATTATAACTACTATTGAAGGCAATTTCTTCTCCATTATTTATCATAGTTCCTGTTCCAGTATTTACCGTATCTATTCCATTATAAATAAGTCTTACACTTCCATCTCCATTTACTCTGACTATTCTCCAATAAAATCCTCCAAAATACACCCAATTATCGGTTGGATTGCCCGCAAAGTAATAACTTGTTCCCTTCCAATCTAATGTTTCATATATAACTCCTGTTGTTGTATTAGTTGCTAGTGTACTAAAATCATTTCTTGTTTGGATATCTTTTCCTGCTAATATTGTATCTACTGCCAGTATTGTTTTTTCATTAAAATACAAATAACATTTAGTACCTTTTTTACTTATTCCATTTACATTAATTAAACCATTTTCATAAACTATACTTACTGTATCATCTTTAACTATCTCTCCATTATTAGATTGTCCGCAATAACTTTGCTCTGTATTTAATGTATATCCACTTGTTGGTATTATATCTGCTTCTGTATATGTTCCTTCTTCATTTGCTATATATAAAGACACCATATTTAAATCTGGTACTTTATAATTAATCTCGCTATTTATGATTGGTACACTATCACTTACCCTATATTTAGCGCTAGTAAAGTTTAATATAATGGCGCTTATTATAAATACTACAAATACTCCTATAATAATATTTCTTTTAACACTACTTCTTTTTAATACCTCAAATTCCATAACTCTTAAATCCTTTCTGTGAAGTTATACTTCATTTAATTTCGTAAATATATAAGCTATGATATAGTTTCCTAGCTTATATATAAATTATATTATCAACTAGACAGAAAGTCAAGAAAAATATAGCTATTAGACGTGTTATTTTAAATAAACTATCTAAGCATGAGAAAATATTTTTGGTGATTAAAATGAATTATGGTATCAAAATTAAATTATTAAGAGAAAGAACGGGAATTACTCAAAAAGAATTAGCAAGTTATATTGGAATAGATGCTAAATTGTATAGTCATTACGAAACAGAAGATAGAATTATTCCATGCAAACATTTATTTATGATTAGCAATTATTTTAATATCTCTATAGATTACCTTTTTGGATTTAATGAAGAAAAGGAATACAAAGGAAAAATAAATAAAATAATTAATGAAATAGAAATAGGAAAAAGATTAAAAGAATTTAGAAAAGAAAACAAACTAACACAATCTAAGTTAGCAACAATTTTAAACACTGCTCAACCAGTTATCACAAATTATGAAAATGGAAAACATTTAATTGCTACCCCTTTCCTCTACACAATATGCAAAAAATATCATATTTCAGCTGATTATCTTTTAGGTAAAATAGACAATCCCAAGTATTTAAAATAATTTGAGGTTCTACAAACTTTTAACATTGCAGACTTAGCTTCTTTTTTATACCAAATAATAAGACATCAACTAATATTATTATTAAAAACAATCCAGTAATTCTCTACTAATTCAAATATATACTATATGCTAATTCCTTTTTAATTATTTCTTGATAATTTTAAATAAATATAGTAAAATAATATATATCAAGAGAAAATACATATATTTTCTCTTGCAAACATATAATATTAATGTAGATTAATATTATATCTACTTTGGTCTGTCAAAGGATCAAACCCGTGTTGGCGCCAAGCGCCGCTTAAAAAGGTAACCAAAAGGTTACTTTTTTAATGTTTTAAAATCTCTTCTTATTAAGTTCTTTTATAATTTTACGAATTTCTTCTCTACTAAAGAAAAAATTCTCTCCTTTTGTAAATCTCATTTTATTTTGATATTTATAATTATACTTATCTATAAATGTAAGCATATCAGATACTTGAAACAATCTTTTCTCTTGATGATTAAAATTGATTTTATGCTCAAAATTATCAAATTTTCTAAAAATAGAATTTAAAATAGTTCCTAAAACCTCTTGACCATTATCATAATACATAACAATTTTATCAAATTGTTTGAAAAAAAGTTCATGTTCAAAGACCATTATTAATTTTATAAATCAATTGTTTTCTTAAAGTTTTACTATTTGAAACATATCTCTTATCAATAATAATAGAACAATATTTTACAGATATTTTCCGTGAAAATTGATAAATAGCATTAAATATACTCTTTCTAATCTTTATATTAAATTTTTGATAATCACCTCTATGCATAACAAGATCAGCCATATGTATCATACCACTATATCCTATTCTTTCAAGACGACTATTTAAATCTTTTATTGCTAAACTTATATTATTACTGTGAATATGAAAAGTGAAAGAAACTCCATATAATTCTGAAGAACCCTGTCCAAATCCAAACTCACCAGTTTCATCTACAAAAATATTAAGTCTTTTCATATTTCACCACCCTGATATAATTATTATACAATAAACAAGTAAAAACTGTATATGTTTTTTATAATATTAAAAAAGCACTAACTAGTAGCACCTTTAAAAATATTATCATGTTTTACTTATTAAATATTTCTAGCATTTGGATAAATCTTCCAATAATCATCCCAATGAGAATCTGGAGGTAAATCTAATCTCCTCGCCCTACTCCTTTTTCTACGTTCTATCTGCTCTGGCGTAGTTTTATTCTTTTCCATCATATACAAAGAAACAAATAAATACTTACTAGCTAATTCATCTGTAATACCTGGATGAGTTTCTAATATTCTCAAATAAATATATCTAGCTAATGTAGGAGAACACGCTAAATCTTTTAACCATATAGCATCTTCTGTAATAAATTGGAAAAAAGGTTTGTCTTCTTCTGAAATACAATCTGTCAGTCCACATTTAATACAAGTATGTATATTATAATCAGGATCGGATGATACATGACTTACTGCAAAAATATGTTTACAAGTAAGTTCATGAACATCACATAAGAAAGGACTCATTCGAAACTTACTAAATTCTTCCTCCATATCTTCGCTAAGATCACCATATAACAGTTTTTGATCCAACCATCTATCCTCTGTAACATCTTTAGCATAGGTACAATAAATTTTTTGAATTAAATTCTTAATCTCTTCAAGTTGCCCAATGCCAACCCAATATTTCTTTTAATTCTTGAACCACCTTTAAATCTTCAGCTTTTAATTCTCCCATTTTAACAACCTCCCAAAATTAAAATAAAATTTAAAATTTAATCACTTCTTCAATATAACTTTTAAGTTCACTAATAGGTAAAGTTATTTGTTCCATAGTATCTCTGTTTCTAATAGTTACAGTATCATTATTAATTGTCTCATCGTCAACGGTAATACAAAGTGGTGTACCTACTGCATCACTTCTTCTATATCTTTTACCAATAGAACCAGATGTATCCATAGAACACATAAAATACTTAGCTAAATCCCCATACAAATCCATTGCTCTATCACCATGTACTTTTTTGATTAAAGGAAGTATAGTTACTTTAATTGGTGCTAAAGCTGGATGAATTTTAAGAACTTCTCTTTCCTCACCATTATCTAATATTTCTTTAGTATAAGCATCAGCGAGTATTGCATATAAAAGTCGATCAAGTCCAACACTAGGTTCAATTACATATGGTAGATATTTTTCATTTGTATCTGGATCTAAATATCTTAAATCAACACCAGAGTGTTCCATATGAACACCTAAGTCATAATCAGTACGATCTGCAATACCCCATAACTCTCCCCAACCCATAGGGAATCTATATTCGATATCAGTTGTTGCTACACTATAAAAAGACAACTCTTCTTTAGCATGATCTCTATATCTTAAATTCTCTTTTTTAATACCTAAAGTTTTTAAAAAATCTAAGCAGAAATTCTTCCAATAACCAAACCAATCTAAATCATCACCAGGCTTACAAAAGAACTCTAATTCCATCTGTTCAAATTCTCTTGTTCTAAATATAAAGTTTCCAGGAGTAATTTCGTTTCTAAAACTTTTACCAGTTTGACATATACCAAAAGGAATTTTAGTTCTCATACTTCTCTGTACATTTAAGAAATTAACAAATATTCCTTGAGCAGTCTCTCCTCTTAAATATACTTTAGATTTAGTATCTTCCGTAACCCCTTGATGAGTTTCAAAAAGTAAATTAAATTTACGAATTGGTGTAAAATCTTGTTTACCACATTTAGGACATTTAATTTCATGAGTAATAATATAATTTTCTAACTCTTCATTAGTCCATCCATCTCCTGTTTCTTTTCCTTTAGTATGTTCTTCAATTAATTTATCCGCTCTAAATCTTGATTTACAAGCTTTACAATCAATTAAAGGATCATTAAAGTTTGTTACATGTCCACTCGCTATCCATACCTCAGGATTCATAAGTATAGCACTATCTAAACCATAATTATAAGGATTTTCCTGAACAAACTTTTTCCACCAAGCACGTCTTAAATTTTCTTTTAACTCTCTTCCTAAAGGTCCGTAATCCCAAGTATTAGCAAGTCCTCCATAAATTTCACTTCCCTGAAAAATAAAACCATATTGTTTACAATAATTTACAATTTCTTCTTGTGTAATTTTCATAATTTCAATCCCTCCATCTCTGTATTCTTCCGTTCTATTAAATCAAAAATAGTTAAAAGCTTCATCATTTTAAATTTATCCATAGGTGCATGAGCAATTTCTTCATATGCTTGATAAAAGTATTCAATATCCAACTGCAATAGCTCATCAATGATCTCTTTCCTTTTACTTTCTAATTCATCAATCTTCTTATTTAAAACCTTAATATAATCACTAGGTTTAGTAACAACACCATCAACAACTACAATTTCAACTATCTCTAAATAAGAAATTTGCTCTAAAATTTTCCCTACTTTTTCTTCTAATAAAACAATATTAGTTATTTTATCTAATATTTCCATAAACCCTCCTATTTTATTATATATTAAATTCTTATAATTGAAAAGATTTATTTACTCCAAACCAAATTATCTTTCACTTTTTCATATATTTGTAGTAAATCTAAAAACAATTCTTTAACTTCTTCATCTACTGTCTCACTATTCATTAGTGCTAAAACATCACTAAAAACAAAATCTAGGTTTTCCTCACTACATAAAGTAAGTCTAGCTAAAAAATCTATTACATAGCTAATTACTTTCATTTTATCATGATTATTTTCAATACTACTACCATAAACTACATCTATATCTTGCTGACTAAAAAAAACTAAAACTCCCAAATCTAAATAAGAATAACTTGGTAAATGCAAATTTCGATATTCCTTAGATTTTAATTCAACATTCTTATTTCCTTCTCCATAAATAAAATCCGTTTCATTATCTCGATTAAGATAAAATATATTATATTTATAGCGAATTAAATCTTCCTGTATATCTTGATAAGCAGGATTATGAATAAGTTCTTCCAAAATTCTTAAAGTTATTTTATTAACATCATATACTAAATACGAAACATATTCTAATCCTTCATCTTGTCCAAATCTATCTGTAATATCAATTAATCGCCAAAAATAAGAATTGGTAATATGTCCCAAAGCAAAATGATGAGGTTCTAATGTCTTAACTTGACTAATCTTTTGCTTTAAAGCCAAAATAAATTCACTTTTAACAGCATACTCTATCAACTGTTCTTCTAATTTTAATAAATTAAGTAAATTTTTACAATAATAATTATAATTTAAATCATTGCCTTCTATCTCAGCATCAACAATATTTAAATAAGTTCCTTCTATCATCTCTTCTAATGAACAAATACGTCCCAATAATTCTTGCATGTTATCCATATTATCCCCTGGCTTTTCTAATAAGTTACTTAAAGTATATCATAAATCACTAAAAAAACAAGAGAAAAGAAAGCATTATTGCCTTCTTTAATTTACTTTTGAATCTTTACAGTTTCCATCTTAACCAAATCACCATCTTCTGTAAACAACATACCAGCTACATCATAATAATATCCACTAGTATAATAAAGCTTAATTTCATTATTTTCAGTGACAATAATTTCTTCTTCTTCTAAAGCTTTAGGATCATCAGAATCAGTAAGTGCTGCTACAAAATAGTAACTATTATTTCCCCCACCAATATAATCACAATCAATACTAATATAGCTACCCTTATCTTCAGTAAGTATCTTCATATCTTTAACTTCTGAAGAAATAGTTAAATTAAGAACAAAGTCTTTCTTAACAGCAATTTCATTATCTTGATCAAAAACTACAATAGAAAAATAGTAAGTTCCTGCATCAGTAAATGTATATTCAAAATCTGAACTCTTATTAGCAGTTACTTCATCGCCACCAATAACTGGAAATCCCCTTCCACCAATAGGGCTAAGTTCATCTCCTGTAATCTCATTTTTACTAATGATATAGCGAATTCTACCACTCATATCTATTTTAGATGTAACTTTAAGAGTAGTATCCCAACCAAGCTCTATATTTTTATTAGAAGCAGTTGAAGTTTTTCCTTCAATCAAAGTTCCAGTTTCATTAAACAATCCGCTAACACTAAAATCTAAAGTTATTTTACTATCTTCTACCTTTACATCTGTCTTATTATCATTAGAAGTTACTGTTTCTCTATCCCCTTTTACTTTAACTTTTAATATTGCTTTTCCTTCATTATCCGAAGAATCTTTAATTGTATAGATAACTTCATAATCCCCAGGAGTTGCTAAATCGACATTATTTAGAACAACAATATCCTCTACATTTAATTCATCATAATTATCTTTAACTGAGGTAATATAAGAATTAGGATCAATCTTTTCATTTTTATCTACAACAAGTGCTGTTTCACTTAAACTAATTTCTGGAGCAACACGATCGACCACATTTACACGGAAAGTCTTCTCAAAAGCTTCTCCTTCATATTCAATCTTTACATTAACATCTTGTTTTCCAAGTGTTTTCACTTCACTAATTGTATAAACTACATCTTTATCTTTAAACTTACAGCCTTTATCATTACAAATAACATCTTGTTCAACTAAATCATTCAAAGTATAATCATCATAATCTAATATTTCTACTTCCTTAAATGAAAATGTATCACCTTGAAACAAAGGAAGCAAGAAAAATCCGCCTACAGCAAGAACTAGGACAACCAAAAAGAACCCTATCCAACCAATCCATTTTTTCATAAACATCACTCTTCTTTACTTAAGAATATCAAATTATTTATATAATGTCTATACTAAATTAATCAAATATACATATATTTTAAAAAATTACTCTTCTTTCAATACTTAGCAATTAACTCTCCAAACTTTTCTTTTTTCATATAAACATCACTAAACAAAGTATATCATAAATAACAAAAAGAAGAAAGCTTATTCTTCCTTGCTTTCTTCTTCCTCTATCTGTTCTTCAGTAGTTGAAGCTTCTTCTTCAGTTATTTCTACATCTTCGGTATTTTCTACAGAAGTTGCATCTACTTCTTTTTCTATAGTTTCATTACCCTCTTCAACACCCGCTTCTTCTCCATCTTCCATAAGTTTATCTTCTAAGAATTCAGAAGCATCATCTTCCATAAATTCCTTTTCAAGATAAATATCAATGTCACTATATTCTTTAGCACCTGTTCCAGCTGGAATAAGTTTACCAATAATAACATTCTCTTTTAAGCCACGTAAGTAATCTACTTTACCACGAATTGCAGCATCAGTAAGTACTCTAGTAGTTTCTTGGAATGATGCAGCAGATAAATAACTATCTGTTTCAAGTGAAGATTTTGTAATACCAAGCATAATTGGTCTACCTGTTGCAGGAACTCCACCACGAAGGATTACTGGTTTATTTCCTTCTGTAAATTCTCTTAGTGAAACAGTTAAACCTTCTACAAAGTCAGTATCACCAGAATCAACTACACGAACTTTATTAATCATTCTCTTAACAATAATTTCAATGTGTTTATCATTAATATCAACACCTTGAAGTTTATATACAGATTGAATTTCTTTTAAGATATATTCTTGTGCTGTAAGTGGATCAGTAACAGCAAGTAATTCTTTTGGTGCAATAGAACCTTCAGTAAGTTTTTCACCAGCTTGAACCATATCTCCAACTTCAACACGAAGTTTTGTATTGTAGTTAGTTATATGTTCTCTGATACCTGCTTCATTTTCCACAACAACTTTATGTTTACCATTTTGTTCTTCAATTGATATAACTTTACCATTAATTTCAGATATTGTTGCTTTATACTTAGGAGTACGAGCTTCAAATAACTCTTCAACACGAGGTAGACCTTGAGTGATATCGTCTCCTCCAGCAACACCTCCAGTATGGAATGTACGCATAGTAAGCTGTGTACCAGGTTCACCAATTGATTGAGCAGCCATAATACCAACAGCCTCTCCAGTCTCAACAAGGTTACCTGTAGCAAGGTTACGTCCATAACATTTTTGACATACACCATTTTGTGTACGACAAGTTAGAACACTTCTAATTTCAACCTTCTTAACACCAGCTTTAGCTATTTTAGCCGCAATATTTTCAGTAATCAATTCATCTTTATCAACGATAACTTCTTTAGTTTCAGGATGAATTACTTTCTTAGCAGTATATCTTCCTAAAATACGTTCTTGTAATGATTCGATAACAGAACCATCTTTATCATTTAATAAGTCATAAACTTCAACACCTGCAATAGCACCACAATCAAATTCTTTAACGATAATATCTTGAGCAACATCAACAAGACGTCTAGTTAAATATCCAGAGTCAGCTGTACGTAAAGCAGTATCGGCAGACCCTTTTCTAGAACCATGAGTTGATAAGAAGAATTCAGATACATCTAATCCTTCAATGAAACATGAAGTAATCGGAATTTCAACCGTTGAACCATCTGGCTTAGCCATAAGCCCACGCATACCAGCAAGTTGTGTAAAGTTTGAAATAGATCCACGAGCATTAGAGTTCATCATCATGAAGATTGGATTATCAAAATCATCTTTAGAAATCGCTTGTAACTCTTTCTTAACCTCATCATTAGCTTCCGTCCAAATTTCAATAACACTATTATAACGTTCAGCATCAGTAATAAGACCACGTTTAAATTGTTTATTTACTTTTTCAACTTTTTCTTTAGCGTTAGCAATAATTTCAGGCTTTTTCTCACTACGAACAATATCCGCAACAGATACTGTAATACCTGCTACAGTTGAATATTTAAATCCTAAATCTTTTAATTTATCAAGCATAATAGAAGTTTCAGTTGTTTTATATCTCTTAAATACTTGAGCAATAATCCATTCCAAAGTCTTTTTAACAAAAGGTTTAGGCATTTCTATTTTTTTAACTTCCTCTGGAATATTAGCACCCATTGGAATAAAGTATTTACTTGGAGTAATACCTTCAATATTTTCCTTAGTTCCTTCATTAACATAAGGGAATGAATCTGGTAGGATTTCATTAAATATAATCTTACCTACTGTTGTAACTAAATATTTATCTTGTTGTTCTTCAGTAAATAATTTATATTTAAATGATCTAACAGGGATAACAATTCTTGTATGTAAAGTTATTTCTCTACGTTCATAAGCCATTAAAGCTTCATTAGGATTCTTATAAACCTTAGCTTCATTCTCTTCCCCAGCTTTTTCAATAGTTAAATAACAGTTTCCTAAAACCATGTCTTGAGATGGAGTAACAATTGGTTTTCCATCTTTTGGATTTAAGATATTGCTAGCAGATAACATAAGAATTCTTGCTTCTGCTTTAGCTTCCTCAGATAATGGAATATGAACTGCCATTTGATCTCCATCGAAATCAGCATTAAATCCAGTACAAACAAGTGGGTGTAAACGAATGGCTTTTCCACCAACTAGTTTTGGTTCAAAAGCTTGAATACCAAGTCTATGTAGAGTTGGAGCACGGTTAAGTAATAC
>CALVQN010000029.1 GCA_944358135.1 uncultured Bacilli bacterium | reverse complement strand
TTTAATTCTAAAATTCTCACCATTTTTATTTTAGGAATTTTGGTTTGAGTAAAATTTGTTTCTTGATTCTCTTTTTCTAAACTTGTTAATCTTTTTACTGTATTTATTTTTTTATTTGTAATTTCTTTTTTATATTCTATATCTTCTAGTAACTGATTAATTAGCTTCTCATTTTTTTCTTGTTCAATATTTTCTAAATATATTCCCCTCCTTATTATTTTTCTTAATAGTAATGATATTAGAAAAGCAATGATTCCTATAATAAGGTTTAAAATATTTGCAATCATTAGAGATATACACAACAAAGGAAGAAGGGTAAAAATCATCTTCCACCCTTTTAATATATTATTTATTTTATCATTACAATAATTGTTTTCTTCCGTTATTTTTTCCATATTTTCTTTTAAGTACTTTAATTTCCCTAATATTTCATTTAGTTCATCTATTCGAATTTCACCACTATAAAGTTATCCTGAATATCATATAAAGCATTTTTAACTTCTTTTAATGATTTTTCCATAAGTAATCACCTGAGGCTTTATTATAACACATTTAATTAAATATAACAAAAAATCATCACTTTATCTGATGACTTTTTCTACATTATTTAGTTCTTGCAAATAGTTTTCAATCATACTAATTAGTTCATCTTCACTAAAAGTATAAGTTTCTATTTCTTGATTTAAAACATTTAGGTGTTTTAAAATATCTTTTAAATTTAGAGATTCTTCTAAATCGTATGTACTTGGAAAGGATATGTCAGTACCTTTAATACTAATTATTCCCTCTGTTTTGGAAATGGTACAATCATTTACACTAACTGTTGTTACTAGATTTTCTCTTATGATTTTTAGTTTATACATAGGTTCAATTATGACTTTTTTATCTACTACTTCAATATTTTTAAAATATGATGTAGTTCTTGAGATTAGACTTAAATAATCTTCTGTTAAAACATTATTTAACTCTATTTGATCTATATATCTAGAGTATTTGGAAATATAAGCACTAAAAGAAATACTATTAGAAAGATTTTTTAATTCTGTATCATTAGCATATATTACTTCTCCTTCAACAGTAGTTAAGATAAAACCAATTTCATTATTTTTAGTTAATCCTACACTTATCATTAAATTACTTGCTTTCATAGTAGTAAGTAATTTACCATTTAAATAAATTTGTATTTCTTGAAAATCTTTGGGATTTAATAAACCATTATCATAAGCTAGATGTTGCCAATACTCAGGAGTTCCAAAAGTGTTATAGTTTTCAAACATAGTTGAGCTAATTAAAGAAATAAAATCGAATGCATTAGTATAATTTACTTGTTCTAACTCTATTCTTTCTCCATTTGACTCTATTCTTTCTATAAATGTATTTGTAGCCATTACAGGGAATATATCTTCTTCATAAGCTATACCTGTAGCTTCCCTATAAACATTAAATTTACTCATTACTTCTTCTTTTGATATTATGTTTTGATATCCTATTTCTTTTAATTTGTTATTGTACTCTTCATAATAAGTAAATACTAGTTCTGGATTTTCAGCATTATAAAATATTTTGGCAAAATGATTAAAAGGTTCATATCCATTTTCTAAAGATACATTTTCTAGACATAGAGCAAATAATTCATTGATTAAATCAGGGCATGCATCAATTCTAGTTTGTTTTCCTAGATAAATTAATCTAGTATTTATAGCATTTAATGTTTCATTGATATAGTTGAAATCTATATTTGGATATTTATTTGATAATTTTTCTAATAAATAATCTATTCCTTTATTATTATAATCTTCCAAAGTATAATCGACATTACTTAATAAATATTCTAGTATTTTTCTATCAAATACATAACTATTTTTATTAGGTAATACTAGAGATGCTCCTAAATCTGTCATCGCTTCATTTAAAGAAACATTATCTTCTGTTTTACGAATGATTAAGTTTCCTTGTTCACGATAAAAGGTATTCGTAGCATGAAACATTTCATGATATAAAACTTCCCATTCTACTTCATCTATTGTAATTATCTCATTTAATGCATAGTTATACTGAGCTCCTGCTCCTTTAGCCTCAGGGAATGCTTCTCTAAATTCTTCTATAATATATTCAACAATTTTCATTGTTTTAATATTTTCATAGAATATTCTTAAATTATAATTAGGATATTTACTTGTTATCGCTTCTAATAAATTTAGGGCTATGGTTTTATATTTCTGATTTAAATTATCATTGCTATTTATTGCTTCTATTACCATTTCTTGGGTTACATCAAGTTCTCCTAGATATCTATCTAAATAAGCAAGATCAGTAATATCAACATACCATTTTGCCTCAGTATTTGTTTTTACATTTTCAACTAGTTCAATATTAGTATCATTTTCTTTTACTTCTAATGTTATTTCTCCTGCTTGAGCTTTAGGAAGACTATTTAAAAGGGTAATTACTGTAAGCAAACTTGCTACAGTTCCTTTAACTCTTCTTACTTTTTCTTGAAATCTATATCTAGGTACACTATAACATATAAATGGTTCTTTGATATTAAATATTTTATATAATGCTATGTAATCCTCTACTAAAGGATATACATATTCGCCAGTACTATCAATTTCTAAAAATGTTTTATGATTATTTTCGTCAAGAAATAACATAAACTTTTTATTATTGTAATCTATGGGAAATAATTTTTTGTAAGTCAATTTTATCACTCCTATACCACTTCTGTACTATACCAATAGTATCCTGTATCATTCTTTTTTTAAGTATATTTATATAAAGTATAATCATTTAAATTTTCTTCAAAATAACATGATATATCATTATCTGTATTTGAACATGGCATTCTTAAATTGCTTTCTTTATTAGTATAATAATCAATCATAATAGCTATGTAATCATCACTCTCTTCATATATTTTCATTTTTATTATCAGATTCATTATTATCTATTTGTTCATTAGAACTTTCATTATTGTTACTAATAGTTACGGCATATGTTATAGAACATGCTACTATTACAATCAATATTAGTATAATTACTAAATAAATATATTTCTCTGTCTTCTTCATACAAACACAACCTTTTCTGATATTATTTAATCATATTCTATCGTTTATTTCAATTTATGTTTATACAATAATACTTATTTTACAATTATTTTATAAGCAAAAAAAGATTAGATTATCTAATCCCTTCCCTTTACATTATGATAAATTTCTGTTACATCTTCTATTTCATCTAGCATTTTATATAGTTTATCAAATGTTTCTAAATCTTCTTCGTTTAAATCAACTTCATTCTTAGGAAACATACCAACTTCATCAAGTTCATATTCGATATTTGGTTCTATTTTCTCTAAAATATCCTTGGTATTATTTACATCATTAGGATGTATACTTATCGTTAATTCTCCATCAATATTTTCAAATTCAATTGGTTCAATACCAGCCTCAAGTAAACCCTCAAATATTTCTTCTTCTTTATTTGTTTTAAATGAAAGTATAGCTAAATAGTCGTAATTGTATGCTACAGAATTCGTTACACCTAGGCTCTTATGTACTTTATTAAAAGCTGCTCTAACCATTCCTACTGTTCTATTTACATTATCTGTTAAAGTTTTGATAATTAAAGTAGATGCTCCTGGACCAAAGCCTTCATAAATTACTTCATGATAGTCTTCTCCTCCTACACCTTTTGCTTTATCAATCGCTCTATTAATTATATCACTAGGTACTTGAGCTTTTTTGGCTTTTTCAACAATTCTTTTTAATAAAACATTACTCTCTATTTCAGGAGTTCCTTTTTTAGCTGCTAAATATATTTCTTTGGCAAACGTAGAATATGTTTTGGCTTTTATTGCTCCTGTTTTTTGTATACTTGCTTTTCTTACTTCATATGCACGTCCCATATTATCCCTCCAAACGCTAATCCATTATAACACTTCACTATATCTTATGTCTAGATTAAAAAGAATGTTTTTAGGTCCCTTATATACTCATAGACAAAGTGTTCTTTTTTTGGATATTCTTTTTTTATTTTTTTGATTACTTTTTTTACTTGATAAAACTCATAAAAGTTCCAACCATTTTTTTCCATAATGTATTCTAAAGCTTTTATTGTTGTTTCTTTGTATGTTTTTGCCCCTAAAAAGAATTTTACTCGACGATATTCTTTTTTCTTTATTTTACGATTTAACCATTTATAATATTTTTCACTTTTAGAATTAAAAACGTAGTTATATCCGTCTAAATTTTTCAGTACTCTTATAGCATCGTAATAACCCATTTTGATATTTTCATCTATTCTTTTAGCATTTAATTCTAGTACACTTCCTAAACTTCTTTTGGGTTCAATTACCGTTACATCAGCATCTTTATCATATTTTCGGTGAAATCCTATACCATGAATTTTTATTAAGTAAACCTTTTTATATCCTTTATTTAGCAACATATTTACAGGTCCAACGTCATAAAATCCACCATCTAAATAATATTCATCATCAATTAATTTTTCTAATTTAAATATAGGTAGTGAGCAACTGGCTATAATATAATCTTTTAGTTTTTCTTTGCTCATTTCCTCTTTAAATAAATACATTGGTTTTAAATCTTTTAGTCGTACTGTTACTAGGCCATAATCAATATTACTATTCATTAAAGTGTTAATATCAATTACTTCATCAATTAAATCTCTTAATCCTTGTAATTCTATTCCCTTATTATTTAAAATACTTAACATATTTAGAAAACTTAATTTTAAATAATTCAAGTCTTTTACTTCCTTGTTGGCTGCTTCTATATATTTTTCACTAAAACCAAATACTTTGCTTAAATCTATATTACGCCAAATTCTTGGTAATTCTGATCCTTTGCCACAAGCGATCATCGCTCCATTTAAAGCACCAATACTTGTTCCACATACACCGTCAATATGAATGCCACATTCTAAAAAAGCTATATATGCTCCAGCTTGATAAGAGCCTCTAACTCCTCCGCCTTCTAAAGCAAGCCCTATCATTTTTTCTTCCTGCCTGAGAATGGTCTTTTAAAAATTCCTATTATTTTTCCTCTGTGTTTTCTAGTTAAAAAAGCTGATATTGGTTTAGCTAAAATTTTAGATACTTTTCTTCCCTTTATTTGTCTTTTTAAGCGCATATAATATGAGGATAAAGAATCACTTCTAAATTCTAGTATACTTTCTAACTTTTCACTATCTTCGTATGTATGACAATAAAAGTTTTTATCAACAAAAAGAAGAGTCAATATGTATTTAAAACTTAAACCATATATTTTTAAGACATTAGCTAAAATATTTCGATAAGAATCAGTAGTCATTTCTCCGCCTGTTCCATTCCATATTTTTCCTTTTAATTTATCAGCATAATTTATAGTATTAACAAATAAATAAGCAGCATCATTATCAGTTATTGCTTCTACTATACTATCTAGTTTAACATTATACATAAAAGAACCATTTTTTGGATTAGTAAGCACTAAAGGTAATCTAATTATCGTATAATTTTTTACTTTTTCTTTAACCATTTTTTCAATTCTTAGTTTTGTACTACTATAATAATCTAAATTTGTTAATTTTGGCTTATTTTCTGTACTCGCAGTTTTCACATTTCCATATATGGTTGTAGAACTAGCAAAAATAAAGTAGGCATCTGGATTAAACATATTCATTGCTTTTATCATGTTTTCAGTTCCTTTATAATCAATCATTTCACTAACATTATGTTTGATATCTGCAATTGGAGGCATTAATCCTGCTAGATGAATAATGTAATCTTGATCTTTTACTAGGGCATCCATTAATACAGAATCATTCATATCTCCATAAATTAAGTTAATTCTTCGGCGATATCTCTTTAATCTTTTTTGACTGTTTTTATTTCTTAAATCTAAGGCTGTAATTTCATATTTTCCTTCACTTAATAAATATTTAATTACATTAATACCAATAGATCCTCCTGCTCCTGTTACTAATACTTTTTTCAAAAAAATCACTTCCTTATATCAACATAGATATTACGATTAAAACTATGCCTGTTAGTAAACCTAAAATGGTTTCTTTTTTCTTTATATTTTGATACAGTTCTGGTAATAGTTCCATAAAAGCTATATAAATTAACATACCTAAAGTAATAATACTAATAATAGCTAGAACTAGACTTGATATTTCGCCAATTAATAAAAAGACTAAACCTCCTATAAAACTTGATAAAGTTAAACTTAAAACTAATAATTTATTTTTTTTGATATCTATTGAACTAAATATAGTTGTTCCAAGAGGTATATTGTGTAGAGCTACAGATATACAAATCATTATTCCCATCTCAAAATTATTAAATGTTAATCCTGCTATAGCAAATCCTTCTAATAAATTGTGTAAAATTAAACTAATTAAAGTAAGAGTTCCTATATGTTTTAAATGAGATATATGCTCTTTTTTATTACTTTCATTATCATGATGTTCATGATGATGATCAGGAATAAAAAAGTCTAACCCTTTTAATATTAATATACCTAAAATACCAAAAATCAAAATAATTAAAATCTTAAAGCTTAAATCATAACTATCTAGTAATTCAAATACTTCAGGAATTAAATCCATTACTAATAAATTAATAATAATTACTAAGGCAAGGGCAATGCTAAAATGATTTAATTTATCTTTATTCTTTACCTTTAGAGAAATTATTCCTCCTACTAAGAAGAATAAACCTGCTATTAGCGTTAAAATAATCCCATAAAATTGATTCATAAATAAACACCCAATTTAATTATACCTTTATTTGGCGATTTAAGCAAATAATTTTGTAAAGAAAAAACTATGTTTATTAAAAATAAACATAGTTCGGTATGGAAAGTAGAAATTAATAAACTTCATTAACTTCTACTTCTATAGTATATCATAGATTTATAAAATATACAATATACTAAATTGATTATTTTACACATTTAGTTAAATAAATCAAAAATATCATTTGAAGAGCTGCTTGGTAAATCTTCAACTAAACTGCCAAATATTGTTGCTCCAACAATAAGGAAAGCTACAACTGTGATAACTACCCATGTAGTTATTAAACCAGTAATTGCATAACTTCTTCTGTCTTCTTTTACTTTTGTTTCTGCATTAAATCCTAAGATAAAATTGAAGAAACAAGCAACACTGATGATCATTGCTGCAATCATACCTAAAACATTTAATAAAGTAACATCAATTAATAGAATAATTGCCATTCCTAAATAAACTAAAATTAATGGTGCATTACTTGTAATATAAAGCTTGAATGCTTTTTTAAATGTAAAAGTATTATTTTTGGTAATCTTACCTACAATAAGAGCAGATACCATAGGAATAATTGCCATGATTGCATAAATTAATATTCCATAAATGAATACTTGGAAATAATTTACTTCTACCTTTGTGCTTGAGTAATTCCAGAAAGAATTTGCTGCTTCTTCTACACCATTTACAGTGCCTGATACAACAGCCATTAAGTATAGAGCAAAAGATATTGCTAAGATAACTAACAAAATAATACTTTTATTAGTTTCTTTTCCTTCTGTTTCCTCTTTAATTGTAGTTGCAGGACGCTTAAATACATTAATAATTGTATTCCAAACGTTTTTGCAAGTATTTGCAATTGCATCGCCATTAATGCTACTAGTAGTATTTACTTGTTCATTTGCACTACAATCACATACTTCTCCTTCCTTTAATTCTTTACCACATTTGGTACAGAATCTCTTTTCTACTTTAATTTCTTCTACTGCTTCTTTTTTCTTTGGTGCAGTTTTCTTTGTTGTTTCTTTTTTTTCTTCAGCCATTTTTACTCACACTCCTTCATTCTATTTATATAAATATGGCTCAACTAAGTAAATATAGAAATTTGACCAGCCCTCTGGTTCACTTTCTGTTACAAATTCTATTTTTAAATCATCAACATCTGTAACATCTATGTTTATTTCTGGATCAATCTCATTGGTTTTTGTGATTTCTCCAGAGCGATATAATTCTTTATCGTCTCCATAAATTACAATTTCTCCTTTAAAATCTGCATCCCAATCAGGTCCTCTTACAATAGTTGCTCTAAAAGTTTTATATTCATTATTTAAGCGATATACTCTACTTAATGTTTCTCCATCGAATCTGAAACTTATATAACTATCATATTCTGTATCATTAATTGTAATAAGATAAGAAGAATCATTAGTTCCGCTTGATTGTGAAACTAAGTATTTTGATACTAAACTATCTGGCATTTTATTTTCGTAAGAATCTTTTAATTCTTTTAATTCATTATATTCATCACTGTTATATTCTAAAGCTTCCATAGATGTATCAATCATATCCATTACATTGTTTGTTTCTAAATTTTCTTCTAATTCTTCAGCGTATGCTTTAGTATATTCTACAATTTTACTAACAGCATTATTATATAAATTTTGGTAATCCTCAGTAATACTTAAATCAATATTATTTTGATATTTGTTTTCTTCTAAATATTCAAGTTGAGATATATATGCGTTTAATAACTCTTCTGTTGTTGCCCCTTCTTTTAAATTTGTTAACTCTTCTGCTCCTTTTTTTAAACTGTCAATTTCTTCACTTAAATAACTATTGACAAATTCACGAGCTTCATCATAATATGAATCACTTTCAATTACTTGATTGTAATAACGATATCTATCATAATCGTCACTTGCATCTATTGCACTAAAATAATTTGATTTAGAACTATATAGTTCATAGATTTCTTCATAATAGCTGTAATAATCTTCATAAGTCAAGACATATTCTAAACCATTAAAATATCTATTTATTTCATCTAAAATCCCTTTTAATTTTGTATATTCTTCTCTTAATGCTTCTTCATTTTTATAAGATTTGTTAAAATTCTTTACCCAATTGTTTATTGTCTTTTGGATTTGATTAGAAATACTTTCTAAAGTACTTTCTTTATCTTTGTTATTTTTTAAAATATCCCCTATTTTTACTAATTCTTCATTTCCATAATCTTCTGTATAATTGTTATAATAACTAGTTAAATAATCTTCTACTCTTTTTACAGGATTATTTAGAAGAATGGCTAAAGTTATGATGGTAGCTATAATAATGATTATTGCTATTCCTATTCCAATTTTAACTTTCTTTGGGGTTTTGTTCACTTTTTCTTTAACATTTTTCAATGTTTTATTTTCTTTTTTAGGAGTTTTATTGGTTGTATCTTGTTCTAATTTACTTCCGCATTTTTCACAAAATTTGGCTCCTAATTCATTTTTGGTACCACACTTACCGCAATACATAAATTCACTCCTTACTTTTTTCTTTAACTAAAGATATTTTACAATATTTTATCTATAAAATAAATACCTTTTTTAATTTTTTTTACTTTTCATTAATCATTTTGTTAATTATTTCACAATTATTCTTTATTCTATCACTATTAGGAGCTAATTCTAAAGCTTTTTGCATATATAATAAACTCTTAGGATAAAGTTTTAAGTTATAGCAAACTAATCCCATTAATTCATAAATATAATCATTCCAAGCGAATGCTTCATTAATGTATACTGGAGCTTTTTCTTTAATTAAGAAAGCGCACTCTAATAGTTCATATGCTTCTTCATATCTTTGTTCTTCTAAATAAATTCCTGCTAGTTCTACATATCCTTCCCTTAAATAAGATGCTTCTTTTATTGCTTCTTTGTACCACATTTCTGCTTCTTTTGGCCTATTTAACCCTTTATAACATCTAGCTATAAAACGCATTGAAGCACATCTTTCTGCATCCCATTTAGCAGAAGGCAAATTTAAATGTCTGATTAACGTGTCTATTCCTTCGTTCCATTTACCATAATACATATATTCTCTTCCTAAATAATGCATATTTCTGTCATCACTTGGATCTTCTTCTACACTCATTTCTAGTAATGGTAAATAACTTCCTCTAGATTTTTCATTATCTGGATAATGATTTAAAACTATACTTTCACATATTACTTCTTTTTCTTCTTCAGGAGCTTTTAATATTTCATGAACAGGATGATACCAGTTGTAACCTTTTCTTCCATGAATTTTGTTTTGTAAAAATGTTGTTGCTGGATTACCGTATTCATCAAAGCTCCAATTATAAGTGTATTTTACTCTTGTTATACCACTGTTCCAAACATTTTCTAATTTCTCTCGCCACCCAACTTCAAATTCTTCATCTAAATCTGTACATACACATATATCTGTATCCATTGGTAACATCTCTAATGACTTATTTCTTGCTACATCGAATCGCCATGGCGTAACTATTTCTGTTTTTACATGAACGCCTAGTTCTTTTAATAACTTTACTGTATTATCACTAGATCCCGTATCTAAAACATAAATTTCATCAGCTTCGCTCATTGATTTTACCCAACGTTTTACAAATTTTTCTTCATTTTTACATATTGCATAAACACAAACTTTATATTTATTCATTTTTATCACCCATTTTAATTATATGTTTACCCTTTTATAATTATCATTTTAAATACCTATGCATATGATATAAATGTAACATTTAAAAACTACTTAGAAAAATCTCCACATTTGCCTTCCTTATTTTGTTTGGTGTTACATATAATATAGAGGAAAGGAGAATAAAAAGTGAATAATAATTTACAAAGAGCTCAAGCTTATATTGACTGTTATAACAAAAACCATCCTAACTCTGGATGCTGCTGCTGTTTTGGACCGACTGGACCGACTGGACCGACTGGACCTGCTGCGGCGACAATAACAGTTAGTACAACTACTACTTCTGACCCTGGAAGTGCTGCTAATGTTATTAATACTGGCACATCTTCTAATGCTATTTTAGAGTTCACTATCCCAAGAGGTGCTACTGGACCCACGGGTGCTACTGGACCGACTGGGCCTACAGGGCCTACAGGTGCAACTGGACCTAGTGGAGCTACAGGAGTAACAGGACCTACTGGACCTACGGGTGCAACTGGTGCATCTGGAACTGGTGCTACGGGACCTACTGGACCAACAGGACCTACTGGGCCTACTGGGGCTGTCACTACACCAATTTTAAATATTGGTACAGTTTCAACAGGTGCTCCTGGTTCTACTGCCGCTGCTTCTATAACTGGAACTTCCCCTAATTTCTTCCTTAATTTAACAATTCCTCAAGGAGCTACAGGACCTAGTGGAGCTACTGGTGCTACTGGACCTGCTGGAGCCACTGGTGCTACTGGACCTAGTGGAGCTGCTGGAGCTACTGGACCGACTGGACCTAGTGGAGCCACTGGTGCTACTGGACCTGCTGGAGCTACTGGACCGACTGGACCTGCTGGAGCTACTGGACCGACTGGACCTGCTGGAGCTACTGGACCGACTGGACCTAGTGGAGCCACTGGTGCTACTGGACCTGCTGGAGCTACTGGACCGACTGGACCTAGTGGAGCCACTGGTGCTACTGGACCGACTGGACCTACTGGGCCAACAGGACCTACTGGACCTACTGGACCATAATAAAAAGTCAAGAGTTTCTTTCTCTTGGCTTTTTTATTGTTGTTTTGAAATTACATACAAGATATAATTTATCAACAATATATTTTTAGGTTTTCCCTTAGATTAATCTTGTATCCTAGTGCTTTTTAGTTTAGCCTTAACCAAACTCTAAGTTTAAAAAGGATATTGCCCTGTCAAGCGCCTAACAGGACATCATTATTTTATTATTCACGTTGTTGTTGCCGAAGTTGCCATTCGAATTCACAATGAACACGTTAGCATTACCCGTAGAATTGAAGTTATACGGAGACAGCCCTTCTTCATTTGAATAGATTAACCTAATATGATTATATCATTAAATATAAAATTTGTATATTGAGAATAGTATTATTTTATTGTACTAGAAAATTCATAATTAAATCTATCATAACTTCTTTTTCTTTAGGGTCTGCCTCAGCGATTAAAAGAGTTAATGATGCTAGTGTATTATTATCAATTATTGCTTTATTATCTTGATATAAAATATTATAAAATTGTAGAAAGTAAATAAATAGAGTTGCCGCTATTCTTTTATTTCCATCTATGAATACATGGTTCTTAACACAAATATACAGAAAATTAGCAGCTTTCTCTTCTATGCTTTCATATACATATTCCCCATCAAAGGTTTGATAAATATTTTTGATAATACTTTCAAGTCCATTATCTCTTTCTATAGCAAATAAATCACTTGCTTCATTAAACTTTAATGTTTTAATGATATCAATACAATTTTTATAGCTTATTTCTTCTTTACTTTTATTTCCTTTGGGTTTAGTTATATTTTTATGATCATAATTATCAAGTAAATCAAGAGATTTTGTATATCTTTTTAATACTTTTATGATATCACTAGCCCCTACAGTATCTAATCCTTCTAAATTACGACTAGCTATATCAATTAACTTTACTGTTTTTTCTAAATACTCTAACCTTTTTTCATTTACAGCATACCCTTTAAGTAAATAATCTTTTAATATCTTATTTGCCCATCTTCTAAAGATTACACCATTCTTAGATTTTACACGATAACCCACTGATATAATCATGTCTAAGTTATAATATTCGATATTACGGTTAACCTCTCTATTTCCTTCTTTAGCAACTGTTGCAAAATTTGCAACAGTTGAATCTTTTTCCAATTCTTCTTCTAATGCATTTTTTATATGTCTAGAAATTACAGATTTATCTCTGTCAAATAATTTTGCCATTTGATCTAGTGATAGCCATACTGTTTCATCTTTCATGTTGACTTCTAACTTTACATTTTGATTTTCAAATATTATAATTTCATTATTCATTTCAAAACCTCCCGTCTAAATAAAATTATAATACTTACACTCCTATTTTTATTTATTACCTTTAGTATCTTTTTTTCCTTGTTTTAGCTATCAACTTTACATTTTTTTGACAAAAAAAGAGAACTATTATAGTCCTCCTCCTGACCCAAATGAATCTAGTTCTTCTTGAGTTACAATAACTGTTATTCTCATTCTTCTGTTACCACAGATAAATAATGCTTCTCCTTGATTATAGTATTTAATGCTGTCTTTTTCTGATTCATTTAAATCTATTAATTTAGCTAAATCATCCACTGCTTGTTTTCTTAGTCCCATAACTAAATAGTATGCTGCATTGTCAAATATTGCTTTGCCATGAACAATCATGTTTGGAGCAGCAAAGTCTGTTGGTTGTTGTGTAATAATAATCGTTCCTGTATTGTATTTTCTTGAACGTCTTTGAATTTGGGCTAGGAACTCTGCGCCAAGCTCATTTCTGCTAGATAATAGTACATGTGCTTCATCAACCATCATCACTGTATTTACATTTTTATCTAAACATAATCCCCATGCATATTTTAAAATATTGAAGAAAAGTGTATTTTTGATATTTTCGTCACTATTCATTAGTTCTCTTATATTAAAGACAATAAAGTCACTATTAAATCTAAGAGTTGTATGTCCAGTAAAGTAGTAACGTAATTCTTTTGTAAGTGGTCTTATCTTTAACTCAAGTCGCTCAATAACATCTTTTTCTCGTGTAGCATCAGGCATAGATAAGAGTCTACCTTTTATTGTTGCATATACATCATCAAACGTTGGATAATCTGCACTTGTAATTCTAGTGAAATCAGTATCAAAGTCTATTTTATATCTTTTATAAGTGTCTTGAACAATTTCGCTAAACATAGTTAAGACATCTTCTTCAATATCTGGATATAAATATTTCATGAATGCTTTTAATTGTTGTAGTGTTCTTGTAAGAATTGTATAACCAAGACCTTGAGCTATTTCTTCTTCATCAGCATCTACTACAACTTCTAGAGGATTGATCATTCCAAAGTCTCCACCTTTGCCAAGATCTAAGAAATCTCCTCCTAAAGTATGTGTCATTTCTTCTAATTCACCTTCTGGGTCGATACATACTACTTTACATCCATTTCTTAAGTGAGTTCTAAGAAGCATTTTAGCTGCTGTAGATTTACCAGAACCACTAGTACCAAGTAAAATCATATTGGCATTGTTACGATTGCTTTCTTTTTTGATTTGATATAAGAATTGATTAAATAAAACAACTCCTCCAGAGAAATCAACTCCAAATAGTGTAGCGTCTCCTGGATCTTTAATACTATCAAATACAAATGGATACATAGCTGCGACAGTAATTGAAGGTATTGGCGTTCCAATTCTAGACTCAATATCTTGTTTAGGGAAAATTGGAATAATTGATTTTAATACTTTTTCTTGTTCAAACATTAAAGAAATACCACGCATACCTAAAGCATCTAAGTATGTTCTTACTTGCATTTTCTTTAACTCTAAGTCTTCTTTGTTATCTGCACTAATCATAATATGCATTTGAAAATCAAAGATTCTAGCTTGAGTAGCTGCTAGCATAGAGATAAATTGTTCTAATGATTCATAGTCTTGGCGAACACGCTCTTGGATAGTTTTGTCTCTTTCATTTTGATATCGCATTTTTAAATCTGCTATTTCTTTATTTAACATTTTTTGTAAAGTACTAAATTCAATTGGAATATGTTTAATTGCTACTTTTACACCACTAATACTTGTAATATCTGATAAATAACCAACATAAATGCTTTTTGGATAAGATATGATGGTCATAATCGTACAGTATTTACCACCTAATGTAAATTCAGTTGGTTTAAACTCCATTCCTTTTGGAGCTATTTCGCTTTTTATCTTTGCCATTAGCTCATCACCGTCCCGAATGTTGTATGAACTCCACCATTTAAGAAGTTATCTAAAATCATTCTTAAATCGTCATTCGATACTTGATTGGAATTTAATCCTGAATTGGCTAAACCACTAATAAGAGTGTGTAAATTTTTCTGAATTAATTCCATTCTTTTTTCTTTAAATAAAATAAAATACTCTGTATCCACAACATTATATTCTGCACTCATAAACATATTGGCTTTGTTAATATCTTCCATAATTAATTTCTTCCCTATTGGACTATCAGTGTTATTATAAAGAATTTGTAGGTTAGATAAATATAAGCCTATATCTACTGGGCGATCAGCGATAATTAACCAAAATTCAAAACTAATAGAATTATAAAAATTTCTTAAATTACCAATAATGGCATTTTGCAACCCTTGATCAACAATAAATATGTTTCGAGGATGAACTTTAACACCAGTTACATATTCGCCACTATCTAACTGAATCATTCCATTTAATATTTGTTTTATTGGTAACCAATCTTCACTAAAAGGTGAACTACTTATCTTCGCCATCTAAATACCATCCTTTCCAATAATATCTTCTTCTTTCACTAAAGAATGTATATATATTTACAATAAATTGTAATACATTATGATAATTAGGTACAGGCATAACTAGAAAGCCTGTAATTAAAGCAGGAGCTAATATTAGAAGCATGATTCCTACATTGGTACTTTGAACTGCTAATAAAAGAATTAAAGTTATTCCTACACCACTACCAAATAAGATTAAATCAACAGGAGTGAAAAAACCAAGTATTAATTGTGATTTTTTAGAATTGGCAGGAATTAAATAATTATTCACACTA
>CALVQN010000028.1 GCA_944358135.1 uncultured Bacilli bacterium | reverse complement strand
AGATATATTATACTACATATGTTTGGTAACATTTTAACTAATGATATGGTAACATTTTAAAAAAGGATTAACAAAATTGTAAAAAAAGATTGACTTATCCCAACTTTTAGTGTAATATTAAGTTTGTGGAGCAGTACTCAAGAGGCTGAAGAGGGGTCCCTGCTAAGGATCTAGGTCGGCGAATGCTGGCGCGGAGGTTCAAATCCTCTCTGCTCCGCCATTTAGTTGTTTAAACCCTCAAATAAAGGGTTTTTATATTTATAAATGAGAATATGATGGTGATATGATGAAAGAAGCAGGGCTAAATTTAATTGAAAGATTTCATTTAAGAGAATTAAATTTAGATTTTATGGGTTATTCCTTAATGCCCAATGACATTTACACTTTTCATCATTTAATTGTACCAAGTTGTAAGAATGGACCATATGTAGAATGGAATGGAGCAATATTATGTGGAAGTACATCTCACCCTTACTTACATATAATTGGAGAAATAGACTATGATATGTTTTTAGCTATCACGAAAGAAATGATTATCCAAAATATAAAAGGATATCTTGATAAAAAGAACTTATTAAGAATAAGAGCAATTTTAAAAGAATTTGAAAAAGAGTATTTACATGATAAAGAAAGATGTAAGTTTGATATTAAAGATAAATATTTACAAAGACCAAGTCTAGATGAACCATTAATTAGAAAAAGAGTTATTTAAAAACAAGTAGCAAATTACTTGTTTTTTGGTGGTACTAAATCAATTCCTCCTTTAGAAAAAGGATTACATTTTAAAATTCTTTTGATCATGAAAAAACTACCCTTAATTAGTCCATGAGTTTCCAATGCTTCTATTGCATAATTACTACAAGTAGGATAATATCTACAGTGGTTGTGAAAATCTCCAGGAATACATTGATAGATTCTAATTAATTTAATCAATATTCTTTTCATTTTGCTTCACAAAACTATTTTAACACAAAGGGAGTGTAAATTCTACTATAAGTCGATTGATATTAAAGCATTTATATTTTAAAATAGGACTAGGTGAAGAAAATGAACAATGAAAAATTTGGAAAATTGATAAGTGAAGCTCGTAAAGAAAAGAAACTAACCCAAAAAGATTTAGCTAAAATATTACAGGTAACAGATAAAGCAATATCTAAGTGGGAAAGAGGAAAATCCTATCCTGATATCACTTTATTAGAAACGCTAAGTGAGGCTTTAAATATAAGTGTAGTAGAATTATTAAAAGGGGAAAAAACGGATAGAAAAGAAAATGAAGAGTTAATATTAAATGCGATTAATTTATATAAAGAAGAAACAAAGAAAAAGAGAAGAAACATTTTTATAGCAATAATGATTATTTTACTAATCACCTTAAGTTTAGCATTCTTCATATGGCAAATAAACAGGCCTAAATATAGTGATGATCATGCATTTACAAAGTTTTATATACCTAATACGGGAAATATTAAAGGAGACATAAACATAGATGAGTTTATTTCCATCAGTCCTGATTTTGCTATTGGTGCTAATCAGTATGGTTATGCTGTATTTATTAATCCTGATAAGGCTTTTGAAAGATTGTTAAAAGATTATCAATCGGGTATTAATTTAATTAGAAAAGAGTTTAAACTTGATAGACTTACCAAAAATAATTTTATCAGCTATGAGATATATGGTGCTCAAGTAACAACAGGAACAAATGAAGAAAAAAAAGAAGCAAGATTTATAAGTCGAGTTTTAGATATTTATGAAAATAGCTTTAGTATAAATACTCTTGATCAAATGATGTTTCATTAGCAAGTTTTACTTGTTTTTTTATATAATATATAGTAAAATACTATTGGCAAATAAATTGCAAATACACATTAATATTTAGTAAATGCCCGAGTGCCACGAAGAGTGGTGGCGCATTTATGTTTGAAGATATTAAGAGGGTAAAAACGAAAGGAAGGGATAATTTATGGCCGTTGTTTCTATGAGTTATTTATTAGAAGCAGGTGTTCATTTTGGACATCAAACAAAAAGATGGAATCCAAAGATGAAAGAATACATTTTTGGAGCAAGAGAAGATATTTATATTATCGATCTTGAAAAGACAACAAAATTACTTGAGGAAGCTTATGCAGAAATCAAGAAAATCGCTGACAATGGAGGGACATTCCTATTTGTTGGAACAAAAAAACAAGCTCAAGATGTAGCTAAAGAAGAAGCAGAAAGAAGTAATTCTTACTATGTAACGGAAAGATGGTTAGGAGGAACCTTAACAAATTTCAGAACAATCAGAAGAAGAGTAAAAAGACTTGAAGAAATTGAAGAGATGGAAAAGTCTGGCAAATTTGAAGTTTTACCAAAGAAAGAAGTTATTGGTCTTAAGAAAGAATATGACAAATTAAATAAAATTTTATGTGGTATCAGAGCAATGAACAAGTTACCAAATGCTTTAATTATTGTTGATCCTAAAAAAGAATTAAATGCAATTAGAGAAGCAAGAAAACTTAGAATACCTGTATTTGGTATCGTAGATACAAATTGTGATCCAGATGATGTTGATTTTGTTATTCCAGGTAATGATGATGCAGTAAGAAGTGTCAAAGTAATTCTAGGAGTATTAAATAATGCTGTTTGTGAATCGCGTGGACTTGAAATGGTTGATTATGTAACCGAAGAAGATAAAAAGTCTAATAAAGAGATTAAAATGGACGAACTAATTAAAGAAGAAGAAAAGAAAGTTAAAGAAGAGAAAAAAGAAGAAAAGCCTGCTAAAAAAGAAGCAGTAAAAGAAGAAGAAGCAGAAGTTGTAGAAGAAACTGCTGAAAAAAAATTAGAAGATATGACTTTAACAGAACTTAAAGCTGTAGCAAAGACACGTGGTATCAAAGGCTATAGCTCTATGAAAAAAGACGATTTAATTAGTGCGTTAAAATAAAGGAGGAATAATAATGGAAGTTACTGCTGCAATGGTAAAAGAGCTTCGTGAAAAAACAGGAGCTGGAATGATGGATTGCAAAAAAGCTTTAGCAGAATGCAATGGAGATATTGATGCTAGTATTGAATGGCTTAGAGAAAAAGGTATTGCTAAAAGCGAGAAGAAAGGTGCTCGTATAGCTGCTGAAGGTCTTGCAAATATTTATATAAAGGATAATAAAGCTGTTATTTTAGAGGTAAATAGTGAAACAGACTTTGTGAGTAAAAATGAAGAATTTACTGGTATGATTGATACAATTGGTGCCTCAATTTTATCAAGTTCTGCTAAGACATTAGAAGAAATCTTAAAGGTAGAAACCACAGAAGGAACAATTGAAGATTTAATTATTGCAAAAACTGCTAAAATTGGCGAAAAATTATCTCTACGTAGAGTAGAAGTAGTAGAAAAGGCTAATGATGAAGTATTTGGTTCATATTTACATATGGGTGGCAAGATAGCAGTTTTATCTGTACTTAAAGGTGCAAATGAAAGTGTAGCTAAAGATGTTGCTATGCAAGCTGCTGCAATGCGTCCAAGCTATGTATTTATAAGTGATATTCCAGAGAGTGTTTTAGCAAGTGAAAGAAAAATTCAAAAAGAACTTGCTATGTCTGAAGGAAAACCTGCTGATATTGCTGAAAAAATGGTTGAAGGTAGAATTAAAAAATATTATAAGGAAGTTTGTCTTGCTGAACAACCATTTATCAAAGATGGCGATATTAGTGTAGCTGATTATGTAAAGAACAACAATGGTGAAATTGTAAAAGTAATACGTTATGAAGTAGGCGAAGGCATGGAAAAAAGAAACGATAACTTTGCTGAAGAAGTAATGAATCAAGTAAAGGGAAACGAATAAGGTTTTCCCTTTTGTTTTGAAAAAAGTTAGGAGACAAAATGAATAGTAAAGAAAGAATAGCTTTAATTAGAAACATAAGAAAAGAAAAAAGAAAGTTAAGAAAACTTAAGGGGAAAGCCAAAAGAATAGAACAATTAAAAAATAATCCTGATGTCAAACTATATTTACAATTATCCCAAGAACTAAAAGCTAATTTAGGTGATATGGATATAAAACTTATTGATGATGAAACTATATTAAAAGAATTTGCTCAAAAAATGAGAGAATGTGATTGTAAAGAACAGTATTTAATTAGGAGAGGAATTGTAAAGCCAAATAAATATAGTCGTATTTTTTGTTTAAATAACGAATATGGAGATACATATTATTATACATGTCTAGATTGCCGCAAAGATTTTCTAATTCCCAAAAAAGACAAAGAAAAATTTGAACAAGACAAAAGAGTTATAATGGCAGAAGGAATGAATATATATGACTTTTATCAAGCTCGAGCAAGATATATTGAATTACTAATGCATTATGAGTCTCCTCAAGTCTTTAAAATTTTAAAAAATAAAATTTAAGGAAGAAAGAGAGTTAGAAGCTAAAAAAGTTCCTTTTTCTATACACTAATTTAACATCTAAAAAGGTTTTTTCTTAATTTTAAAGATAAGAAATGCTATAATAAGGATGTGGTGAAATTATGAATAAGAAAGTAAAAAAAATATTACAGGGTTTGTTATTTATATTGATTATCATTGCTTTTATATATGTGGGAACTAAAGATTTTGATACTGAAGTAGTCATAGATAATGAGCGATTTGACCAAGATTATACGAATGTTAGTAAAGATAATGTTTTTAAATATGTAAATGCAGTAGAAGTGTATTCTATGTTAAATGATAATGCGATTATATTTATGGGATATCCTGCAAATAAATGGAGTGGTTACTATGCCAATATATTGAATGAAGCAGCTAAAGCTAGTGGAATAGAAGAGATCCTTTATTATGATTTTTATGATGATCGTGAAAATGGTAATGCAACTTATCAAAGTATAGTTTTAAGCTTAACTAATTATTTGCTTACATTAGATGATGGTTCGCAAGAAATTTATGCTCCTACATTAATTATAATAAAAGATGGTAATATTATAGGGTTTGACCAAGAAACAGCTTTTACTAAAGGAAACGTCGATCCTGAAGAATATTGGGATGAATTAAGAACGGGATTAAAATATAACACTTTCCAAACCATGTTTAAGGAGTATTTAGAATGAAAAGATTATTAATCACTTTTATAGTAACAATAGTTTTAGGGGTAGGCTTATATTTTCTTGTTACTATATTTACAGATAAAAATGAAGAAGAGATACCTGTAAATAAAGAAGAAACTATTGAAAAAGAAGAATTTGATATTTCTAATTGGACTGCCATTTCCATAGAAGATTTACTTGAAGTTTTACAAAATAATGAAGAAGTGATAATATTTGTTGGAAACAAAGACGATGAAAATACCAAGAAAGTAAGTACTACTTTAGGAAATACAGAAAATATAGATTCACTAAATATTTATTATTTAGAAAAAGACGAAAATATAAATGAAAATACAACATATAAAAACTTACTAGCAACTTATCCTGATTTATCTAACTACATGAATTTTACCCCAGTAATTTTAGTATTTAGAGAAAATACTTTAATAGGTGGGCTTCCAGGAGGAGTAGAAGAAAAAAGTTTAGTTCAATTTTTTGAATATACTGAGGTATTTCAATAGAATTACTTGTAAATATGGATAAGTTTAAGTATAATGATAGTATAAATGAATTTTTAGGAGGAATATTAAAAATATGGATGACACAAAATTAAAATTTGAAAAAACAATTGAAAGTTTAGAAAATAAACTATTAAACATTAGAGCAGGAAGAGCAAATCCTGCGATGTTAAATGGTATTAATGCTAGTTATTATGGAGTTCCAACGCCAATTCAGTCTTTAGCTAACATTACTGTACCAGAAGCACGTAGTCTAATGATTAAGCCTTTTGATAAAAGTGCTTTAAAAGAAATCGAAAGAGCAATTAATGAAGCAAATTTAGGGATAACTCCAATTAATAATGGTGAGACAATTATTTTAACAATACCTGAACTTACTGAAGAAAAAAGAAGAGAGTATGTTAAAATGGCTAAATCTGTTTGTGAAGAAGCAAAAGTTGCTTTACGAAACATTAGGCAAGAAGCAAATAATGAAGTTAAGAAATTAGAATTACCAGAAGATGAAGAAAAATTATATTTAAATGACATACAAGAAAGTATTAATGAATATAATAAAAAGATAGACGAAATATTTAAAGAAAAGGAAACAGAGTTGATGAGGGTATAATATGAAAAAAAATTTTAAGGAAATTGATAGTAAAGAAGTAAATGAAGTAGTTTCATTAACCAAAAAAATTTTGAATTTGCTATACATAGTAATGATTGTAGCTATCATTTTGTGTGGCACAATAATTCTTAAAAATTTAAATGTTTGGAATATTTTGCTCACTTTCCTTAAAGTTTTATCTCCCTTATTTATTGGCTTTGTCATAGCTTGGCTTTTTAACCCTATAGTAAAAAAGTTAAACCAGAAAGGAATTCCTAGAATAGTTGGAAGCATCTTAGTATATGCAGTATTCTTGATCTTTATCTACATATTTTTAAGGATATTAGTTCCAACGTTATATACTCAGATCAATGAACTTATTGCGACGCTTCCTTCCATATTAGACAAGTTTAGTAATTTTGCAGATGATATAATTAGTCAAATTTCTATAAGCGGTATAGATTTAACTAATTTTAGAGATAATTTATTTGATAGTGTAGGAGGTTTTTTAGTAAACTTTACAAATTCTCTTCCTACATCTTTAATAAGTATTTTAGGAAGTTTAGCATCAGGCATTGGTACGATTTTAATAAGTTTAGTAATTGGATTATATATGCTATTTGATTTTGATGCTATATCTAAACATTTCCTAAAATTAGTGCCAAACAAAAATAAATATGAAATTGAAATATTAATTACTGATATAGGAAAAGAAGTAAGAAAAACTATTAGTGGAACACTTTTAGTAGCGTTTATGGTATTTATCTGTGATACAATAGGATTTGCTATTATAGGTCTAAATGCACCATTGCTATTTGGATTATTTTGTGGATTAACAGATTTGATCCCTTATATAGGCCCATATATAGGAGGAGCAGCGGCAGTAATTGTAGGATTTAGCCAAGGCACAATAACAGGTATAGCTGTCTTAATTGTCTGCGTAGTAGTTCAATTATTAGAAAACTATGTTTTACAACCAGTAGTAATGAGTAAAACTACTCATTTACATCCTGTAACAATTATGATTGGTTTGCTTGTATTTGCACACTATTTTGGTATTTTAGGTATGATTATAGCTACTCCATGTATAGCCTTATTAAAAGTCATATTTAGATTTATAGTTAAAAAATATAATTTATTTAAGGATGATGAAGTATTATTAAAAGAAGTACTCAAAGATGATTAGAGTACTTCTTTTTTTAAAGTTTTACCACAAATATAATCAACAGAAACGGAAAATCTTTGAGCAAAAGCCCGTAAATAATCTGCCTTTAAAGTATCAGGATGTTTTTCAAAATTTGCAACAGTAGGAATAGATACTTTTAAATCCTTAGCAAGCTGTTTTTGAGTAATCCTGTTCATTCTTCGAATATATCTTAAACTAAATCGTAAATATTTATAATCTATGTCATAAGAACCATATTCAGTAAGATTATCGCTAAGTCCAAGCAAAGTATTTAATGATACTTTAAAGTAATTACTAAGAGCATTTAATTCTTGAATTTTCATTGGCTTTATATTTGCTTCATAACGTTTATATGGAGAAGTTCCAATATTTAAATAATGTGCCATATCTCTAACAGTTCGCTTATGTTCTACTCTAAGTCTAGAAATTAGCATACCATTTTGCATACATTTCCTCCTTTCGAGTGAGTTATTATAACAGAAAAAAATGCAAATTTTGTCGAACGGTGTCATAGAAAGAAAAAACGGGGACCAAAGTGACAAAAAATAAAGGAAAAAGAGGTTTTAAGGGTAATAAATAGTAGTGAAGGGAGGAAAAAATAGTGCCTAAAATTGAAGTAGTAAAACAACGTGATTTAAAAGACTGTGGCCCATGTTGCATCGAAACAGTTTTAAAATACTTTGGTGGATATGTTCCTTTAGAAAAAATAAGGGATGATACCTGTACTGGAGTAAACGGAACAACAGCCTATCACATAATAAAAGCTTTATGTAATTATGGCTTCGAAGCAATGGGCGTAAAAGTAGAATCAATATTTGATGAAAATATTTATCTACCAGCGATAGCTCATGTCATATTAAAAAATGGGTTACAACACTTTGTAGTAGTTTATAAAATAAATTCTAAATACATTTATTTAATGGATCCTGCCAAAGGAAAGATAAAAATGTCTATAGGAGAATTTATGGAAATATGGGATAATATCTTGATTCTAGCTACCCCTAGTAGCAATATATTAAGATATACTAAAGAGCTATCTATCACTAGTCTATATGGAAAATTATTATCCAAGAATAAATTTTTATTTTCAAAGATCCTAGTTGTCAATTTAATTTTAATGATCCTAACTATTATAGGAAGTTTCTATTTTCAAGTTAGTATTTCTAGTATACAATCTCACCAAGACATCAGATTAACTAAATTTATTATAATACTCTTTTTTACTATACTTCTTTTCAAAATTATAATGAATTATATTAAAACCTATTACCTCAACTATCTGAATAAAAACCTAGACACAGAACTTTTCACTATGTTTTTAGAGCACATATTTAAACTCCCTTTAAAATTTATTCAAAATCGTAGCACAGGAGAAATTGTAACAAGAATAGATGAATTAAGTGATACCAAAAACTTATTTTCTGAAATATTCTCTACTTTTATCCTAAATATGATTTTGATAATCGGGGCGGTAATATCCTTATTCCTAATTAATAGTAAATTATTTTTGCTTCTTTGTTTAATCATAATAATTTATTTAATTGTAGGAATAATCTTTAGCAAAGGAATATATCAAAAAATCAAAGAAACAATTGATGCAACTACAGACTTTAACACAACTTTAATCGAAAATGTAGATATGAACTACAGTATCAAAAATTTAAATTTAGTAAAAGAATTTATTTACCGAATTGAAAACAAATTGATTTTAATGCTTAAAAGTAATTTTTCATTTATAAGCATACTAAACATCATCGAATTAATTAAAAACTTTATTTATGAGATTGGCTTATTTGTTATAACTACGTTAGGAATTTATTTAATCTGGGAAGGAGAGCTAGAAATATTAAGTTTGGTCACTTTTAATAGTATTATTCTCTATTTATTTAATCCTGCTAAAGAATTAGTAGACTTAATACCAAAATATAATTATTTGAAAGCTTCATTTAGTAAGTTAAGTGAATTCTTGGCAACCGAAATTGAACACGATCAAGGGGGATTAAATAAGTTAAGAGATAATGATATTGAAATTAAAGACTTAACGTATACTTATGACTTATATAATAAAATTATAAATAAAGTAAATTTCAATGTAGAAAGTAATGACAAAGTTTTATTAAGTGGTCCTAGTGGAAGTGGTAAAAGTACCATTTGTAAACTAATTTACCGAAGTTTAGGAACTTACTCTGGAAATATTGAATTAAATAATACGAGTGAATGTGATTATAGTTTAAAAGCGATCAGAGAAAATATTCTATATGTAGGACAAAATGAAAAGCTTTTTACAGGAACAATTCGAGAAAATATTATTTGCTACCGCGAAGTTTTAGATGAAGAATTTACTAAAGTATGTAAAATTTGCCAGTTAGAAGAAATAGTAAATAAACGACCCAATCGATACAACACAGTAATTAATGCCTCTCTAAATAATTTAAGTGGAGGAGAAAAACAAAGGATAATTCTAGCAAGAGCCCTGCTTAAAAAGGCTAAAATAATGATTTTGGATGAAGCATTAAGTGAAGTGAGTGTTAAATTAGAAAGAGAGATTTTAGAGGATATATTCCAGTATTTTAAAAATAGTACATTAATCTATGTTACTCATAAAAATATAGAAGATAAATTTGAACATATTATTCGTTTAGGAGAATCATGTTAGATTTATTTAATAATAAAACAGCATTTTTAAAAGAAAAGCCAAAGATAGGATTTATTATCGTAATGCTTATTTTACTGATACTATTTAGTTTGCTTCTTTTTATCTGTAAAAAAGAAATTTACGATAGCTACCAAACCAAAGGTTTAGTAACCTGTATAGATACTTGTACAATTACAACAACCATACCTTCCAATTTAGATTTTGAACAAGTATTATTAAATAATAAATATTTAAACTATGAAATAATAAGTCAAGAATTGATCGTAGATGAAGAAAATCTAGAAACATATGATAAATTAACCTTATCAATAGACATTTCTTTATCAAATAATGAAATCATAGATTTAATATTTTATTATAATAAACAAAAAATTATTACTAAAATTAAAGACAAAATGTTTTAAAGGAGGAATATCATGCAAAGAATGGAAAATGAAGAATTATTAAATTATAGTGGAGGAGGAATATTGATTACAATAACCAATTTTTTAATCAGTATATATTCTTTTGCTAAAGCAATAATATCTTTAAAGAATTTGAGAGGTTAAAATGAAACATTTAAATAATTATGAATTAACTAAAATAAATGGAGGAATATCCGCAACAGCAATATTAGGGGGAATAGCCTTAGCTGTTACATTTATTGCCTCTATAATTTATGGTTATTTTTATCCGAAGGAGGGATAGGATGAAACTTAATGATAATGATTTGATTTTGGTTGCAGGAGGAGCTATTAATGGAACGCTAATTAATGCTTTTGCAAGACTCCTAGATCTGGCAATTAATATTGGGAAAATGATAGGTTCATCTATCCGTCGTCTGATTAACTAAAAGAAAGGGTTTAAAAAAAATCCTTTTTTTGCTATAATTAAATTACTGGTGATAATATGAACAAAAAAGGCTTTGCAGCCATGTATATGGTGTATTCTTTGTTTTTAATTTTTATATTAATGATGTTGACAGTTCTATTAGTAAATAATTATAAAAGTAATTTTCTAAATATCTTAAAAACAGATATAAAAGATGACTTAAAAGAGAGAAATTTAGAAATAAAAGAAGAAATAACTATAGAAAATGCAGAAAATAATGATATTTAACACCTAAAAATCTTGCTTATCGCATCTTTTGGTGTTATAATCATGATTAGTAAATGAAGGGAGGGATTTGTATGACAAAAGTAGTAGTTAAAAATGGAGATGTTGATGGCGCATTAAAGAAGTTTAAAACCAAAGTTGCCCGCAGCGGTGTCCCTTCAGAATTAAAGAAAAGAAAACATTATGAAAAACCAGGCGTTCGTAGAAGAAACGAAAAAAAAGAACAAATAAAAAATGCTAGAAAGCATAGAAATTACTAAGGTGATCATATGAATAACAAAATTGCAGAAGATTTAAAGCTAGCTATGAAAAGCGGCGATAAATTTAAATTATCAGTTTTAAGAATGTTAAAAAGCGCTTTACAATTAGAATCAATTAGCAAAAAACATGAACTCAGTGATGATGAAGTCATGAGTGTAATTAAAAAGCAAGTAAAAACTAGAAAAGATTCTATTGAAGAGTTTAAAAAATATAATAAGACTGAGGAAGTTACTAAACTTGAACAAGAAATAGAAATTTTAAATGCTTATTTACCTGAAGAAATGTCTGAAGAAGAAATTGTAAAAGTAATTGATGAAGTATTTAATGAACTAAATCCAACTAGTATGAAAGACATGGGCGGAGTAATGAAAGAGTTAAATACTAAGATTACTAATGCAGATATGTCACTAGTAAGCAAGCTTGTAAAGGAAAGACTTAGCTAGTCTTTTTTTACTTAAAGAGGAGAAGAAAATAGATGACAAAGACACCATATCCCGGTATGACCAAAAATGAGTACAAGAGATTATTAAAAAAGAGTAAAGTAGTTTTATCTTTTGTAGGAGAAAAATATGTAAAACAATATCCAAGTATGATGAGAGAAATTGAAAGTCAGCATAGAAGAAACGCTGAAAAATTAGTTAAGGACAACATAAAGATAGGGGATCTAGTGGTAAGAACAAGAAAAAAGTAATATTTTTCTTGACAAACTCATATAATAAAGATATAATGTTATAGAAATTGAAAAAGGAAAGCGAATTATATTCCACCTGATGAATAAGAGTTCATAGGTAAAAAGCCATAATAGTAATTATTAATGTGTTTTAAGGTGGAATATAATTATTCTACCTTTTTAAATTATGGAGGTGCGTTTATATAGCAAGTGTGAATAAGGAGTTACCAATTAATGAACAAATCAAAGTAGAAGAACTAATGGTAATTGGCCCTAATGGTGAACAAATGGGACTAAAAAAATTAGAAGATGCCTTAACTTTATCAAGATATGCAGGCTTAGATTTAGTTTTAATGAATGATAACGGGAAAATGGCTGTAGGAAAGATTATGGACTACAACAAATACCGTTATGAACGTCAAAAGAAACTAAAAGAACAGCAAAAGAAACAAAGAGAGACAAATAAGGAATTGAAAGAATATCGCTTATCTACAACGATAGATGTTCATGACTTTGAAACTCGTGTTAGAAATGCAAAAGATTATTTAGTAAAAGGGCACCGCATTAAAGCATTTATCCGATTTAAAGGTCGTCAAATGGCTAGACCAGAATTAGGGAAAGATGTATTACTAAGATTTGCGGATAGTTTAAGTGAAGTTTCAACAATTGAAGCTGAACCTAAATTAGATGGTAGACAAATGTTTATGCTTTTAGCACCAAAAAAATAGTAGGAGGATTATTATGGCAAAGTGCAAACAAAAAACACATAAAGCAAGTAGTAAAGTTTTAAAGAAAAAGAAAAATGGTACATTAACTTACAAGAAATCAAATGGAAATCATAAAACAAATAAGGATTCAGCAAAACAAGTACGTCAAAGAAGAAATAAAGGCGTTTTAGGAAAAGGAGAAGCTAGCAGATTAAAATCTGTTATCTAAGGAGGGTATTAAATGACAAGAGTTAAAGGTGGAAGTGTTTCCAAAACAAGAAGAAGAAAAGTATTAAAAGAAGCAAAAGGATATTTTGGAAGCAAGCATAGATTATATAAAACAGCACAAGAGCAAGTATTCCATAGTGGAGTTTATGCTTTTAGAGATAGAAAGCAAAATAAACGTAATTTTAGAAAATTATGGATTACTAGAATTAATGCTGCTTGTCGTGAAAACGAAATCAGTTATTCTAAATTTATGAATGGCTTATCTAAAGCAGGAATTGAAATTAACCGTAAAATGTTAAGCGAAATGGCAATTGATAATCCTGCAGCTTTTGCTGAATTAGTTAAGATTTCTAAAGATGCCTTAAACGGTAAACTACCTGCTAAAACTTCAAAGAAAACAGAAGAGCCTAAAAAAGAAACTGTATCTGAAGTAAAAACAGCTAAGAAAGAAGAGAAAAAAGATTACAGTAAAATGACTTTAACTGAACTTAAAGCTATTGCTAAAGAACAAGGAGTTAAAGGCTATTCTAGCATGAAAAAAGATGAATTATTAAGTAATTTAAAATAGAACTATCAAAAGGTAGTTCTTTTTTAAACAAAAAAACTAGCCTTTAAAGACTAGTTATTCTCAATTGCTTGATTAAATTCTTTAATAAACTGAATTAACCACTGGTCAACAAATTTAATGGACTCTATGAAAACTCTTTCCTTTGTAGAGTGAGCATCTAATATTTTTGGAGAGATAATCGCTACTTGTAAATCAGGCATTTTCTCCTGAAAGAAACCGACTTCTACTGTAATATGCTCTAAAGTGATTAAAGGTGGAGTAGGGTAAGAACAAGTTTTTTCTAAAAGCTTTATCATTAAAGAATTAACATCAGAGTAAAATCCAGGTTGATAACCTTCTTGAACAAAAGCAAAACCATATTTTTTGGCATAACTATTTAAATCTTCTAAAACCTTATTTGCTTCTTCCTTACGCGAACTTCTAAGACCAATTTCTAAATATCCATCTCTAATTACTCCTAAATTAACAGAGGTAGTAGGTAAATGATTTTCATTATAATAGATTGCTTTACTAGGAAAATTGATTAAAAAATCTAGTAACCTTTCTGAATCAACAAAGCGTTCTTTGACATGAGATATATTTTCATATGTAATACTAAGAGTAGGGTAAACATCATGATATTGATTGACAAATAAATGAATACAATCTTCAATATTTTCTGAATCAGTACAAATTATAGCTTCACTACTAGAAGGAAATACATTATTTTTAGTTCCTCCAGTAATACTAATTAAATCTGCATGAAGTGATTTTAAAAATTGAGCCATTAATAAAATAGCATTTCCTCTTCCTTTATCAATATCATATCCTGAATGCCCACCAAGTAATCCAGATAGAGAAATAGAATATGTATATTTTTTGGTTGAATTAACTTTATTACTATCTTGTAATTTCATGTCTAAATCATAATAAGCTGCCGATTCTGTTAATATGGTATTTTCATCAAAACCATCTAAATTGAGCAAATGATTTCCAGTTAAAAGTCTAGTATCAAAATTCATTGCTCCCACCATAGTAGTTTCTTCACTAGTAGTAAAAACTGCCTCAATATTACAGGGAATATCACTATCTAAAAGATTAAGAATTTGAGCAACACCAATCCCGTTATCAGCACCTAAAGTTGTATGATTAGCATATAAATAGCCATCTTTTTCTAATACTTCAATTGGATTATTAGCAAAATCAAAATGAGGATAATCACTAACACAAACCATATCAGTATGAGCTTGTAAAATAAGACAAGGTAAATCTTTATTTTCTTTTTTTATTAAAACATTATTATATGAATCTCTATAATAAGGTAGATTTCTATTTTTAGCAAAGTCTACTAAATAATTAGCAATCGCTTCCTCATTTCCTGATTCTCTAGGAATTTTAGCTAACTCTTTAAAAAGGCTGATTGTATTACTCATATTTTTTTACTCTCTTTCTACTAGGCCAAGGCTGTCTATCATTACCCAAATCAGTACCATTAGGTATTATACTTATATCATCCAAATTAATACTTTGATTTTCCAATTCATAATAAGTAACAATATCATTACCATCATAATTTTCAACACCAATACATATTCCTTCATTTCCTAAGCTTTCTTCGATAATTGCTAACATATCTTGAAACAAATTAGGGGAATCATGAAACTCGAAAGCTATTTCTCTATTCTGATGATAATCATCATCAAAATTAAACTTAGCAATAAAAGTAGGTGCTTCAATTAATTTATCATTATTTTTTAATGTATAAAAGCCAACAATTTTACCAAATATTTTAGGGTCAATACTTTCTCTTAAGTATCTAGCACCTCCCGAAGCACCATTGATACTCATGTAATTTCGGCAATCTGCTACAAATATAACATCAAATTCTGGTAAAATAGCTCTATATTTTTTCAAAGCTTCCAAAACAACTTCATAAATATGTTTACCAATATTTTTTATATCACTATTATATTTAGCGAGAATGCCTGTAATTTCAAAGTATCTTTTATCTGGAACTGCATAATAAGGATTTACTGTATTCGCTGTATTCTGATAATATTTAATTGTAGAGACGCCTAAAATATCTATCTCCTCATCATTTTCTCGATAAGCCATAATAATAGGGTATTTCAAATAATTCTCCCAAACAGTCTTAGTATCAGGAATATGAATATAATCAGCATTCCCAAGCCAATTTTCATTATAAAACTCACTTATATCTTCAATTATTTCAGCTAATTGTTTCATATTTTGAAATCTAGGATCACATTGAAGTACGCAAAACTTTACATCACTAAATTCTTCGCTAACTCTTTTGCATTCCTCTGTAAACATTTGATAGCTATTCTCACATCTTCTAAAAAAACTTTCTTTCATCATTATTTCCTCCTTAGTTAATAACCAAAGGTATAAAAAAACCATGGTTTAACTTGAGAACGCAAAAACCATGGAAAAAATCCATTTGTCTTGACAAGCGCTCCGTATCTTTTAATACGACAGTGAATTATATATTCTATAATCCCCCAGCAAAGAAAAGTATCAGATATCCTTTTCTAAACTTCGGCGGTTTTCCCTTTCTTTATTTAGCAACAATCTGAATAGCTAAATAATTACTCTTAAAAATCGCAACCTCTTTCAAGTGCTTTTCATTTTACCATTATTTTTTATATTTGTCAAACTAAGCTTTTATTTTGTTAATCCTTTTTTAAAATGTTACCATATCATTAGTTAAAATGTTACCAAACATATGTAGTATAATATATCT
>CALVQN010000027.1 GCA_944358135.1 uncultured Bacilli bacterium | reverse complement strand
GATACTGATTATTATTATAATCATAGGTAAAGTGATAAATACTTTTCCCATTAGGTATATTTAAAGCTGTACTAATACCTCCCCCAGATAGATCAAAATCAATAATTAAAACCCGTTTTTGAAGCATCTCAAAAATACCAGCTAAATTAAGCGTGGTAATTGTCTTTCCTACTCCCCCTTTAGCAGAAAACACAACAATACTAGTTCCCTTATTATTCATTTTCCTCATCCCTTTTATTCAAATATAACTTTATCATCTTTAATAGTCCCTGTAATATCTACTCGTATATCATAATCAGAAATACCAATTACAGAACCAAAAATACTATCAACTTCATAGTGATTAACAATATGAATACTATCTTCATTTATATCAATTTCCAAATTATCTATCGGAATACTATTTTCTTCATATAATTCTTTAATTTCCTGAACATCTAATCCATTAAAATAATCCTCAATTATTGTTTTACTAACCTCTTTTAATTCCCTATTTTTACTCACAATATATCCAACATCTACAACTAAAGCACAAAGCCCAAGCAAAATAGGAATTAAAATAACAAAGAAAATCAATGTCTGGCCATGTTTATTCATAAGCACTCCTATGAATATCAATAACATAAGGGTTATCAAAAATGAGATTTAATCCTGGAGTAATAATATCTATCTCTTGAGTCAAATGAAATTCTCTATAATCACCATTATCTACAGTACTAACTTCGACATCCTCTAAATCTATTTCTGTTTTAATTTCTGCAAGTGAATATCCTGCATCATAAAGAGATATAACATCTGTAATAGCCCCCTCTAATATTGTTCTATGGTAAAGAATATTTCCTATATCAATAACACCTAAAACAAGAATTAGAAAGATAGGCAAAATAATAATAAATTCAACTAATGCTTGTCCCCTTTTATTCATATAGTCACTCCCTTATATTCACTCGCTATCGTTTTCTTCTTCACCACGACAATATCCTTCACCAGGCTTATCTCCCTTAACATACTCTTCATCTACCAAACTACAACTAGTTTTCGTAATAGCATCTTTAAGATAACCACCAAAATAATTAACTAATGCTATAGCAATAACACTAATTAATGCAATAATAAGAATATATTCAACTAAAGCCTGGCCATTCTTATTCATAACTTTCCACCCTTATCATAAATAATGATATAATAAATTCCCATAAAAGTCAATTTAAAGAGCAAAAAAACAGAATATATTTTATGTTTTATGCTATAATTTAATAGGTGATTCTATGTACTTATCTACCAATAAGCAAAAATATAACATTATTGTAGCAAAATCTTTTCATAAACGTCTATTGGGATTAATGGGCAAAAAAAATATAGATTATGGTATGCTTTTTCCTAAATGTAATTCTATTCATACCTTCTTTATGAAAGAAAATATTGATATAGTAGGACTAGATGAAAACAATGAAGTAATTTATAAATATGAAAATTTGCCCAAAAACCAAATAATCAAAATAAATAATCCCAATAAAAAAACTAGCATTTTAGAATTACCTAAATCCGCTAGTACTAAAATCAAAATAGGAACAATCCTAATATTTAATGAAGACTAATCTTCATTATTTTTTTTATTCTTCTTCATCGTAACAAATATAGCTACAATAAGTGCTCCAGAACATGCTCCAATAATAGCATATCTAAATATTTTATACCAATCTACTCGGCTTGGCTCTTTTAAAGACTCATCAACATCAAATTCTATACTATCAATAAGTTCTTTTACTCTAAGCTCATCTTCATTAACAAATTCATATGGCTTTTGAGCAGTAATAGAATAACCATCACCATTAATAACCGTAACATATTCATTTAAATAAAAACCCATATCTTGATATTCTAACTTTACAAAAGAATAATCATTTTGATATACCTCATAATCTGCACCTTGTTCCTCTGCTAAAGCTTTACCCAATTCTTCTATTTCACTTTTATCATAATTATTTAAATTTATTACATCTTCTATTCTTGTTTTACGCACAAAAACCTCAATATAATCATCACTATTAGAAAAGAACAAAATAGCATCCAAATAAGCCCCATTTTCTTCAAAAGTATCTACCATATAATCATAACTAATTCCTAATTCTTCTAGTTCTGGATTATCCAAAATATTATCAGGAGTAAATACATACCACTCACTCTCGTCAAAAGTAATTTGCATATCTGTATCATTAAGACTAAAATCTGTCGCTAAAACATTTAATGGTAAAATTACCATCAATAATATAAACATAACTATTTTTTTCATAAATTTCACTCACTTTCTTTTATTGTTTAAACTCAAAAATATAATCACAAATCTGCACTTCATCACCAGGCTTAGCTCCTAATTTTTCTAGTTCTTCCTCAACCCCCATTCCCTTCAATTTACGAGCAAATCGTATAACTGCTTCATCTTCACTAAATCTCGTCATCTTAAATAATTTTTCAAGTTCCTTACCTTCTAAAACCCATACATCATCTACTTTAGTAATAGTATAAGGTCTTTCATTCTTAAATTTATAAATTACATGACTTTCCATTTCTGCATCATTATATATTACATCATTGCTAATTGTATCTAGAGTATCTGCTAATGTTTGCATAAGTATATCAAAGCCACTGTTAGTAACACTACTTACTTCCACAATAACTTTATCAGGATATTCCTTCTTAAATTTTTTCAAATTATCTAATGCTCCATCTAAATCCATTTTATTAGCAATAATAATTTCTTTTTTAGCGGCAAGTTTATCACTATACTCTTCAATTTCCTTGCGAATAACTTTATAATCTTCTATTGGGTCTCTTCCTTCTTCACTTCCCATATCAATCACGTGAGCAAGTACTCTAGTCCGCATTGCATGTCTTAAAAATTTATGACCAAGACCGACACCTTCGCTAGCACCCTCAATAAGTCCAGGAAGATCAGCCATAACAAATGTGCGTCCATCCTTAAGTTTTACTACTCCAAGATTAGGAGATAATGTTGTAAAATGATAACTAGCAATTTTAGGAGTTGCTGCACTAATCATTGATAAAATCGTAGATTTACCAACACTAGGCAATCCTACTAAACCAACATCTGCAATCATTTTAAGCTCTACTTTAAGTACTCGCTCTTCACCTGGTTCTCCAAGTTCACTAAATTTAGGAGCAGTATCACTTTGAGTTCGAAAAGCTGTATTTCCTCTGCCACCTCTACCACCACGAGCAACAACTACTTCTGTATTTTCTCCAACTAAATCAGCAATAACTAAATTTGTATCAGCATCTATAATTGTAGTACCTTCTGGAACTTTTATAATGATATCTTCTGCATTAGCTCCATTACGATTAGAGCCTTTACCATTTTCTCCCTTATTTCCTTTTATAATCTTCATATATCTTAAATCAATTAAAGTCTTTAACCCTTTATCTACCTTAAAAATAATACTAGCACCTTTTCCGCCGCATCCGCCATCAGGTCCTCCCATTGGCACATATTTTTCACGCCTAAAAGATGTACATCCATCTCCACCTTTACCAGCAATAACTTTGATAGATAATTCATCTACAAACATATATATCACCTACAATAATAATATCATAAATTTATAAATATAGCAAAAAAAACGGAGCCTAAGCTCCAACTATACTTACAGAACTTTATTAAATACTTTGGCTTTCATATAATTTCAAATAAACCAATATAAGTTTATTATTTTCTTTTTAAGGTAATATACTTCTGATTACTTGCACTAATATGATTTTTATTTGTATAATCTAAAAGATTGCTCTCTATTAATGGCTTTATTATTTTTTCTCTAACATAATTTCTAGAATTTAAACCCAAAAATCTTTTTATTTCACTAGTTGATTTTGGACTTAAACAAAACTCTAACACCATTTGTTGATATTTTATTAATTGACTACTGACCTGACCACTGACCTGACCACTTTTTATATTACCATAAGATATATTTCCGTTTCTAAATATAACTTTAAAACTATCTCTTTCCTCATAAAATTCAGGTTCAGGAAGTCCATATTTTTTCATTTCTCTCCTCATAGTGGGAATACCAGAATGTCTATTTTCAATTACAGAACTTTTTTCTTCAAGAATCCTTACAATAGTAGGGTTTCTTGCCTCCATTGTAGTAGCAGTCCCAAGTTTTTCTATCTTATTAGTCCCGTATAACGCACCAGGGTTTAATATTTCAATTCTATCATTATACATATAAACAGATATATAAGCATTTTCAGTTTGAGTACTATAATCTCTGTGAATTAAAGCATTAGCTACAGCTTCCCTTAAAGCTTTCATAGGATATTCTGTCCGATTAATTCTTTTTCCGTTAAAATCTATGATAACACTTATTTTCATATTTCTCTGTAAAAAATTCATCGTCTCTTCAAGCATCTCTTCAATTGTTCCTTCTATTCGCTTATTGTCAAGAAATCTTTCACCATGCTCACCAACATCTCCTAATTCTACTCCAGGAACAACAACACAAGCCACAAATAATTGAGGGAAAAAAGATTGAGGATATTCACCAAATATCAAAGTCCCAGCTAATGTAGGATAAATACGATTATCATTATTATCTATGATACCACATATTTTCAAACACTTGTCAAAACTATTTTTAGAAAAATTAGGTTTATCCAATTTTAACTTATCAATATACTTATTAAGTTCATCTTGATCAAGATCACTAATAGTCGCTCTCTTATTTGGTCTTGTATCTTCAAAAATATGATCATTATAACTTTGTAAAGCATATATTTCATAATCCGTCATTAATTCATCTCTATCACCAATTCTTGTATATGAACCATTTTTTAAACCTTTAGGCTTATAATAACAAGGCTTTTTATTTTGTGCTATTTCATCGACCTTAACTGCCAATATGTTTTTTCCATCATATTCCATAGGCAAAATATCAACCCTTATAGCAGGTTCCATCGAATCGCTACACAATGAAGTTATCTGCTTTTACAAATCATTTAAATCATATACCCCTTCAACCTCAAAATTATGTTCTTCACTAATTCCAAAAATTATTACTCCACCATATTTATTAGAAAAACTAGAAAAAGTATCATAACATTTCTTAGGAAACCCTAAAACCGCTGATTTTGCTTCTATTTTATTAGTTTCAGTTTTATATTTTTTTAAATATTCAATATTTTCGATAATTTCAACTTTTTCCATAAACTTAGCTCCCTTATATAATTATACTATACAAACATCATTTTTTCACAAATATTTTTAAATAAATTAACAAAAATAGTACCCACCAAAGGTACTATTTTTGTTATTCATTAGATATTCTAACAGTTACAGTAGATGATACAACAAAGCTTAATCTTGGATCATCATTCTCAATTTGAATTGGTACATTTTCATACTCACCAGCAGTATAACCAGTCAAGTCAACATAAGCATTAATATCAGATGCATCAATAGAATCAATTACAGATTGTACACCACGAACACTAACAACTATACTATCTGTACCAACAATATTCGCTGTATATCCACTTGCTAAATTTCTACTCATTACATTAGATATCTCTACTTCTTTTTGTCTTTCATCACCAAATGTTACTGTAATACTTGCATTACTTTCACTCAAAGCTCTAACACCACTAGGTCTAGAAATGGTAACATTATAACTTCTTGTACTATTAGCACCTTCACCATCTACATTTATAGTAACAGGAACACTTGTAATATTACTAATTTGTTCTTCATCACCATAAATAGTTACAGAATAGCTATTACTATTATTAATGAGTATAGATGCTATTGCTTTACCAGTAACCAAATCACCAGTAGTACGAACCTCAATTGGTACACTCTTAGAATAAGTATCTAAAGTAACCGTCGCAGTTAAAGTAGTTGGAACTATTTCGATATTATCTAAAACTTCCCCATTCGAATCATAAGCTACTAGGCGAATATTATCAACAGTATAAGTACCAACATCACTTAAACTATCATCACTTAAATCAATCAAAGCTTTAACAGAAGCAATATTATTAATTGCATCTTCACTACCCTTTACAACTACTTCTGTTCTAGATAACTCAACCGATTCTACACTTAATTCCTCACTCAAATATTGTTCATTAATTAAATCATAATCAATATCTCTTGTAACACTAATCTTATCTTTAATAGTAACCGTTACATAAGAAGGATCAAGTTTATAATCTATAGAATCAATAGACTTTGTATACGATAGATATACACGATATGCTGAATCTCTAGCTTCATAATCTGACAAATCTAAAATAACATTATTTGTTCCTAATTGTTTAGCTAAATAAATATCACTTTTTCTACCAATTAAAACAATATCTACAGTCTCAGGTATTCCTTCAACTACATATGCTTCTTCATTATAATTAACCGTAACAGGCACATTCGTAATAACCTCAGCTTCTGACTCCACCAAAGTAATTACTCTTGAATCAATCAAAATAAACATAATAACTGCTAAAATAAGAGAAACATAAATCATAAAATTAGGACGATTAAATATATAATCAAGTTTAATATTTTTAGAACGTAAATACTCTCTAATATTAAAAATTAAACGACTAATTGGTGTAACAATAAGTCTATCTATAACACGATATATTGCTTTAAAAAAAACACCAATTGCTTTTCCTATTTTCTTCATTATTCATCACCTGCACTTTTCTTCTCTTCAGCTTCATAGAATACTTCAGGTTTAGGGTTCAAAGCATCAATTAAAACCATTCTAAATTCATCAATAGTTAAATTATAATGTAACTCTCCATCAACAGCTACACTAATACGTCCACTCTCTTCAGAAACAACTAAAGCAATCGCATCAGATTCCTCAGCAATACCTAAAGCTGCTCTGTGTCTAGTACCAAGCCTCTTAGAAATAGATGGATTCATACTAGTTTTAAATACAACACCTGCAGCAGTAATTCTATCTCCCTCAATAATTACTCCACCATCATGAAGTGGTCCATTAGGAAAGAATATAGTTTCAAGTAAATCACTAGATAGATCAGCATAAATTTTTGTCGCTGGCTCTATATATTCTTGAAGTGATATTTCTCTTTCAATAACAATTAAAGCGCCAATTCTATTTCTTTTAAAATATTCAATAGACTTCATAATTTCATAAACAACTTTTTCTCTTTCATCAATAGTAAGAATTTTATGTCTACCTAAAAGTTGTGTTCTACCAATAGATTCTAGGACACTTCTAATTTCTGGTTGAAAAATAACAATAATAGCAAGAGGCCCCCACTCTAAACAGTATTGCAAAATAACACCAACTGTATATAAATCTAAAGCATCACTTAATATTTTAATTAATAAAATAAGTAAAACACCCTTAAAAATAAGTACCATCTTAATATTATTCTTAATATTTTTAAGAATAAAATAAAATACTAACCAAACAATTCCAATATCAATTATCTTAGTAATGACATCCCAAATATTAGCTAAAGTCATAACTTCACCTTCCTACATGCTTATTTATTATATCAAAAAAGTGGATTAAATCCAAGTTCTTTTCTAAGTGATTACATCTGAGCTTTAAACATTCTTGTCAAAATAGTTATTAAATCCCCATCAACCACTTTACTAACATAGGTATCAAATCCACTCACATGCTCTTCCAAAATAACAACTTTAGAAGAAATAACTTCTCTATTTTCATCTAATCCCATAGCAAGAAAATATTTTTTTCCATAATACATTGCTTCTTTTAAAACAATATACTGTTCTTTATTTTCAAGCACGATAATATAATTAATTTTAAGCCCCATAAGTCGCACCTCCAGTGGTTGCCTCACTATGCACTGTTTGAGCTGGAATCATTTCCACAACTTTAATTCTAGGCTGTTCTTCTAAAGTATCTGTAAACAAATTGTCAACTTCAGGAATGGTAACTTCTTCTTTAACTTCTACTTTAGTTGTAGGTGCCTCTACACTTGTCTCCTTTGCCAAAAGCATCTCAATTTCATCATAAATTTCATCAGGTGTTCTTGTATATTTCTTCCGATTTTTAATTTGTTTAATTTCTTCATTAATATTTCTTAGCTTTTCTTTATCTTGCTCTTCTTCTATAAAATCTTTAGAAGTTTCATTCATCGCAGCTAAACGTTGTAATTCTTGCATCTCTTTTTGATAATTCTCAATATTATGATTAAACTTATCAATCATTTCAGATAACATATTAGAAACATTAATTTGAAACAATAAATCACTTTTATAATTTGCTAAAACACCTTCCATAGCTTCCTTCTCTTTTTCTTTTTTAAGAATTGTATTTTCCAAATTAGCTTTTGTCTTACGTGTCTTAGAATTATCTTTAATCATAGTTTGATATTCTTCAATTTCCTTAATTAGACTACCAATCTCATCCTCTAAATTTTTAATTAAATTACTTAAATTAGCAACAACATTTTGATCAATATTTTGAACAGATAATTGATAATCACTAATTCCCTTTTGCTCACTTTCTATTTCCTCACGAATATAAGCAATTCTTTTACCAATTGCATCACTATTCATTTCCTTATAATTTTTACTATCAATCAAATTAGAAAGTTCTGCTCTTTCATTCTCTTTTTTTTCTAATTCCTCATCCAAAACACTTAAATTAACAACATCCATATAAGGTTTAGCTTTAACAATTTGAAGAAGTTCTTTAATTTTATTTAAAGCCTCTGTATAATCATTATTGATAATTAATTCTTTAACATCTGCTCCAATCATATTAGGATCAGTTAAGTATTCAAGTTTTCTTTTTTGCAAAACTTCTAAAGATTCTTGTAATGAATTAAGTCTTTCCTCATCACGCATCTTTAAATCTTCATCTATATAAGCTTTAGGATTATTTAAATCATCCATAATATCTTTAAGACGTGCTTCTTCTGAATCTTTTTTTAAAGTCATTTCGCTTAATGCTTGATTATTAAGTTCCAATTCTTTTAAAATAGTATCATATCTATCACTTTTTGATTTAAATTCTTCTTCCAATTTCTTAATATGATTTTCCTCATTAACAAAAATATCTTGAAAAACTGGATTAGCATTTGCTTTACTTTCCAAAGTTTTTACATAATTTCTATTTTCTTCTAATCTAGTCTTTAAGGAAGTAATATCTAAATGCAATTTTTCTTCCTCTTTTTTCACTTCATCTAACTTATAATGAATATCTTTAATCTTTCTACTTAAGCGACTAATCTTAGATTTTAAACTAACTTCAATATTTTTATCAACTAGTTCACTAGAAGCATTAAAATAACGAGTATCATTCATCATACCCTTCAAATCTTGCATCTCTTGTTTTTTATCTTGTATTTCTTTATTAATAGTAATAAGTTCTGATTCTATATCATCAGTATTTAATGTTGAACCAGCCATACTTACCAACAAATCAATTTGATTAAATATTTCTGTGTGCATCCACTGCCACCCACCATTTCTTATTCTAATATAATGTTATCACAACTTCTTTAAATTTACAAGAAAAAAAGGAATCTAATATCCCTTTTTCTTATAATACATAAATAATTCTTTAAAACGGTTATAATGAACTATTTCTCTTTGTCTTAAAAACAAAAGTATTCGAATTACATCTTCATCATCAGTTAAATTAATCAAATTTTCATAAGTAGCACGTGCCTTTTGTTCTGCTGCCATATCTTCCATAATATCAGCAAGTGGATCACCAGTAACAGCAAAATAACTAACGGTAAAAGGAACACCACTAGCATCAGTAGGATAAACTCCTTTACCATGATCAGCAAACATAGAACCTAAACCAGCATCTTCCATTTCTTTAACTGTAGCATTACGAGTTAATTGATGTACCATACTAGCGATCATCTCACAATGTCCTAATTCTTCAGTAGCAATATCATTAAGTAAAGATTTACCATAATCATCAGGCATACTAAACTTTTGGCTAAAATAACGCATCGCTGCTCCAAGCTCCCCATTAGCACCACCAAATTGAGTAATTAAATATTTAGCCATTCTCAAATCTTTCTTCTTAATATTTATAGGATAGTTAGTGTGTTTTATATATTTAAACATACATACTACCTCCCCTATTTTCCCAAGGCCAAGGACTATCAATCCAATTAAATTTATTTCCCATTATTTCCGTTACTTCAAGTGGTCCATATTTTTTTACATATTCACTACTTAATTCTTTTTCCTCTCTTACAAACTTTTTAAACAAATCTAATACCTCTTTATTATCTGGATGTAAATCCAAATATAAATTTAAATCATTAATCGCAAAAGATAAAGCCATTACTTGATAAAGCAATTTTTCTTTTTCATCTTTTGGATTTAATTTAAAATAAGTAAGATTTTTATATGGTTCATACTCATCTTGAAACATGTTTCCTCTTAAAAAACCTTCCATAGGACTTAAGATATTAACAGTTCGACTAAAATCTACATCAGGAATAAAAAAAGCCATGTTAATATCAAAATCATTATCTTCAAATAACACTTCAAATTACCTCCTAAAGTATACTATGAAGATATCAAAAGAATGACTAGACTAAAACCCAAAAGAAAAGAATAACCCAAAGTTATCCAAGCTGTAAATAATATGTATATTTACACTATGTTTACAAAACTACAGTATATGGATTAGATACTGTTCCTTTTCCTGTAAATATAGTATCAGCCTTCAAATTAATGACTGGACGAACACCACGCGTATCAACCACGCCGATGCTATGAAGAGCACCATTCGATTCCATACGGAACATACTAGCACGGCCTTTTGTACCATTAAAATAATACGGAGACATGGTCCAGTACACTTGACCAGTATATAAATAATAACTTGTATTACTTGTTCCTGATACTCCTCCTGCAAAAGCTATTTCATCCGCGGTAATAAGTCCTACTGATTCTGTTATGATATCCGTACTTGTACATAACAAGCTTGGACTTTTACTAGTTACTAATCTTCCATATGCTGCATAGTAAATATCGCTACTTGGCCTGCTACTCCACGAATATCCACTTGCCATATTCCGATCACTACAGAATCCTACACTTGTATCGATATACTGTGAATATTGACTTGCTGATAGTCCACTACTACTATACCACGACTGTAAAGCAACAAGCATATTACTATTAGTATTTTGGCCATGCTGCTGTCCTGTCGTATACTTTAGCCCTACATATTCACTTCGGTCATAACTACTATTAAACGTTTGATCTGCTCCATTATTAATCATTGTTCCATCCCCAGTTGTTGTTGTACTTGTCCCATTATAGATAAGTCTTACCGATCCATCTCCATTAATTCGAACAATCCTCCAATAGAATCCTCCAAATTGTACCCAGTTATCCGTCGGTGCTCCTGCAAAATAATATGAAGTACCCTTCCAATCTGTTGTTGTAAACACTGTGTTGGTTGTTTCTGTTGTATATGCACTATCAAAACTTCCTCTATTTCCTATGTTATAATCAGCAATAATTTCTGGCATTGTTCTTGGTGAATTATATTCATCAAAATACAAATAACACTTACTACTTTTACTTAATCCTGCTACAACATGTTGACCTAATTCATTTGTAAATAATTGTGCATCTGGATCTTTATTTACATTATCTACTGTACAGTAGCTTTTTTCTTCATTAATTACATATCCACTACTTGGCATTTTATCTATTTCTGTATATTCCCCTGTATCACTTTCTTGATACATAGCTAATATTTTAAAATCATATGGTGTTTAATTAATAGTTCCATTGATTAATGGTACGCTATAGCTTGTTCTATATTTTGCTCTTGTAAATGTAAGTATTATAGCGCTAATTATTAATACTACTATAACTGCTATAATAATATTTCTTTTTAAATGACCTCTTCTTAATACCTCAAATTCCATAGCTCTTATTCCTTTCTGTGAAGTTCTACTTCATTTAAATTTATGTAAAGATAAGCTATGATATAGTCTCCTAGCTTACATACTAATTATATTATCAGCTAGACACAAAGTCAAGAAAAAGTTTGATATTTCCGACATTATATTTTGCATAAACAATATTAATGAGAAAATACCCTTAGGTGAATGATATGTACAACATAAATAATTTAAAAAAAATAAGAATCAATGCAAATAAAAACCAAGAAGAAGTAGCAAAAGAATTAGATGTAAGTAGAAGTAGTTATGCTATGTGGGAAAGTAACAATGAAATAATACCTATAAAAAGATTATTAGATTTCTGTGAATTATACCAAGCATCTTTAGACTATATATTTAATCTAACAGAAAAAAAATATCAACAAATTAAAAATTTTGATAAAAATAAATATATAATTAGATTAAAAGAATTTAGAAAAGAAAATAAACTGACTCAAGAAAAGTTAGCAAACGTACTAAATACAAATAAAAGTGTAATTTGCGGATACGAAAAAGGACGATATATTATTGCAACTCCTTTTCTATATACCATTTGTAAAAAATATCATATATCAGCTGATTACCTTTTGGGAAAAATTGATAACCCAAAGTATTTGAACAAATAAAAAGATATCATATTTTATTACTCTGATATCTTTTCTATTTTTTCTTACTATTATTTTTCTTCGCGTTATTAGTACGTTTTTTAGAAGCAGTACTTTTATTTTTTGTAGTATTTTTCTTTGTTGCAGATTTACTACTAGTGGCCTTTTTAGATCCTGTTTTAGTACTTGATTTGCTTGTATTTAATTTACTAACAGTTTTCTTCTTAGAAGTATTTGTTTTAGTGGTAGACTTAGAAGTACTTTTAGTTTTACTACTTGCTCCAGTTTTCTTAGTAGTAGTTTTTTTCGGAGTACCAACTTTTGGTTTTGAACTAGTATTTTTCTTCTCTTCTTTAACTTCCATTTTTTCTTTATTTTTCACTTTTTCTTCTACTGCTTTAGATTCATTATCTTCTGCAATAGTTGGTTTAATCTCTTCTTCTTTAACAACTGTTGGTTCTATCTTTTGAACTTCTTCTACTTTAACTTTTTCTACATCTAAAACTTTAGTTCCTACTTCATTAGTAGAATTTTTAACCTCTTTCATAAAGAGTTTTCTAAATAAAGGAATAGATGACATTCTATCTTTAAAGTTAAATTTCCTTTTAACCTTTTCTTTCCTAACTTTCTCTTTCTTAAGTTTAACTGATTCTTCAACTACGTCTTTTAATATTTCCATATTTGGAACAAACTTAGTAGATTTTTTTTCTCTATTTGAAAGCCACATAAATAGGAAAGTAAAACCAATACAAATTAAAGTAATAAAATATGTTGAAATTATAGCGATAAAAAATATATCAATTGGATCAAACTTTCCCATAAAGCACCTTCTCTCCTATTAAATTAAACTTCTTCAATACTAGGCGTATAAGAAGCAACCTCTAACTTTTGCCCATTTCTAACAAAGTAAATTGTTCCTTCTGTATCATAACCTAAATCTTTTCTATATTCATAACGCATTGTAACTTTTATTGCCTCTACTTCTTCCTCATTTAAAGTAAAAGTAGTATCCTTTACATTAACTATTTCTACATTTGTAATTTCTGGTAAATCTTGAATACGATCACGATAAGTATTATCTACGATATCTCGGTAAATAGTATCAACGGCTTTTTGTCTAAAAGTCTCAATACTACTACTTAAAATATATTCTAAACCTCCTACATCATACTTATTAATTTTATTATCAAGAGTATAAAAGTCAATAACAAAAAGTTGCGCTAGTAACCTAGCATACTCTTGATAATCTACTTCTCCCTGATTAAGAACATTCTCTAACTCTCCAAATACTTCCTTCATATAATCTGTATCTCGATCATCTAATGTATATCCATAATCATTAATATTAGAAATAACACTAGAAACATTAGGATCTCCCCTATTTTCCTCTTCACTAGGCATAAACACTTTAAGTACACCTATTCCAATAACTCCAACTAATAAAACACTAATAACAATTAACCCTATTTTATATCTCTTTCTCATTCTGTACCCTCATTTTCTTTCATTTCTCTTACTGTATCTCCCTCATTTTTTATGAGATCATGAACAATAATAGCATTAGATACCTCTAAAATATCATCTGTTTTTTCCACTAAATTAGTAATATAATCACTCGTAAGCTCTGCTCCTTCTTGATAAACTTTATACTCACTAGTAGAATTATTATAATAAACATAATTAGTAACAAAATTACCATTAGGAAATACAACATAATTATTTTCTTTAATATTAAAGATATCATGACCCATAGCAAACTCATTTTCTATTCCAACCATATTTCCTATAGTAGGCATTACATCATACATTCCCATGACATAATCTATTTTTCCATGTAACTGTCTTCTAAGTTCACTATTTTTAGTCCAAATAATAAGTGGTGTATTTTTATTTAATTCATGATCATATTCATCATAAGGAATATAAGTAGGATCATCTTCTGATTTAAGTTCTCCTGTACGATAATCATAATTATATAAATAATTTACTTCATTTCTAGATAATTTTGCATCATGATCACCATATAACACAAACACTGTATTATCAAAAGCATCTGAATTATTAACATAGTTAAAGAATTCACCTAAAGCTTCATCTGCATAATGACTACTCATAATATAATTACCAACATCAGTACCATATAAATAATTGGTGGTAACATCTTCACAAAGTCCAGTTACTTCATCACACTCTTGATAAGTTGTTGACATATCATATTCACCATATTTATCTAAATAAACAAAAGGAGAATGATTAGATAAAGTTATAATAGTTCCCATATAATTGGTATTATTTTCTTCTATATTTTCAATTATAGGTACTACTTGACTAAAGAAAGTTTTATCACTAATTCCTAAATTAATGTATTCCAAATTATTAGGATCTTCACTATCTTTATTATAAGTATATGACTCTTCAAAATACATATCATCATAACCAAGAAGCGGATGAACTGTTGCTCTATTCCACATTGAAGCATAATTACCATGCATACTAAAAGTATAATATCCTTTTTCTTTTAATAACTTAGGAATAGTAATATACTCTCGATCATAATAAGAAGTAAATACTGCCCCACTAGCCGCTGGCATTAAACTAGTAGTTAAAGTAAATTCTGTATCACTAGAAGTACCAATACTTACTTGTGGATAAAACCTTGAAAAAAACATGCCTTCTTCTGCTAAACGATTTAAATTAGGTGTAGCTTCCACTCCATTAAATTCTACATCCATCAAATAAGTTTGCATACCTTCCATATGAATAAATACAATATTATAGCCTTCTAATATACCAGTATATTTATTTTCACCATCATACTCATCTATATCTTCACTAGTAAAATACTCGATGAAACTCTGAGCAGCTTCATCATAACCAAATAAGCTACTAAATCTAGGAGTTAATGTCTGAACTAAATCATTAATCTGATATAAAACAAGACCAAATCGCTCAACAACATATACTCTATTCCATTGTTTAGCAAGCCTTGAATAATCAGTTCCAGAAGCAGTTACAAAAGTATAAGCTAAAAATAAACAGCCAACCAAAAGAGTAACCATACACATCTTTTTACCTTTTTCTACAAAACTCATAAAATTATAATAAGCAGTTCTAAGTAATTTTTTATGAATAAAATAGAAAATAAAAGGAAAGATTATATAAATTAAATCTGTTAATTTGAGCCGATCATAAACAGAACTCATAACTGTCTCTGTTTGCCCAGCTGTACCAAGTTCCCCAAAAGAAGCAAAAGATGTATAAAATGTATAATACACTGAATTAATTACTTCCATTAAAGTAAAAACAATTAAAACAATTAAGAAATATCGATATTGATTTTTAGGCTTAACTAAATAACCCAAAGAGCCAATAATAAGAACCAAAGCTAAATCAGAAATAAAAGCTTCAAAACTCCACATATTACCAATCGTAAAATTTCTTACTAACATAAGTCCAATCATAGATATAATGACAAATGTTAAGAATAAACGATTTGTAGCTATATATTCAATAATATTTTTCCGAAGTTTTCGAAAAAATAATTTAATCTTTTCTATCATAATCACCCTTCTTCAGACATAATTATATAATAAAATATAGATTTTTGCAATTTTTCCTTGCATTTAAATGTATAATTTGATAATATATTTATGCATGCAGGTGTAGTACAGCGGTTAGTATGCGACCTTGCCAAGGTTGAGACGGCGGTTCGATTCCGCTCACTTGCTCCATAAGGTAAAATCGTCGCACCAATGTGACGTT